>CAJVYE010000193.1 GCA_913009285.1 uncultured Nitrospirota bacterium
AGACGGCATACGAGATAAAGGAATGTGACTGGAGTTCAGACGTGTGCTCTTCCGATCTCCTCCCTTGATATAAAGACATTGGATACCAAAATCTTTTCACGGCTTTTCAGGACACAGGAAATATTAGACCTCATAATTACACACCCTAAAAAGACCGATGATCTCAGGATAAAGGCAAATATAGCCTGGATAAAAGAGAGATCAGGAATAGGCATACGATTCATAGATATAGTCGATAAGGAGAGGGATAGACTGCTCTCTTATATCTCAAATAAAACAAGCAAAGCTGTAACTACAATTGTTATTCCAGATAAAAAGAAAACAGATATAGATGGAAAAATTAAGGCAACAATCTCCAGGGTCGCCAGGATTGATGAATCGGAATTTGACGAAAATACTGTTATACGTGAGGAATTGGGAATCGATTCTCTAAGGGCTATGGAGATACTGGCCGCTATTGAGACTATATTGAATATAAATATAGATGAGGCAAAGGCATTTGACGTGGTCACAGTTGGAGATTTGATCAAATTGGTAAAGGACTGCATGGCATAAAGGAATTAAATTGCTTTATGAAGCATTTGAATATTTAAGAAGGTCAGATGGAGGTGAATTATTACTGAAAAAAATATTTTTCACAGGGAGTACCGGATTTTTAGGATGGCACCTTGTAAAGAGGCTTCTTAGAGAGCCTGATAATAATCTGGTTTTATTAGTAAGAGAGGAAGAGAATCTATCTGCAGAAGAGAGGGTAGATACCTTATTTAAGAAAGACTATAAAGGGGAAGAGTACGATAGGGTAAAGGGGCAGATAGAGGTTGTTAAGGGAGATATTACTGAAGATATACTGGGTTTAGATGAAAAAGATTACCACCGTTTATCCCGGGAAATAGACATAATATTTCACTGTGCAGCACTCTGCGACTTTGATATACCTTGGAATAGAATCTGCAAGATAAATGTTGAGGGGACAATGAATCTCCTTGATTTTGCACTCCTATGTAATAAGGCCAACAAGAAATTTGAAGGTCTGCATCATATAAGCACAGTAGGTGTGGCAGGTAAAAAGAGCGGAGTGTTTTACGAGAATGACTTAGACATAGGGCAGGAATTCAATAATACTTACGAGAAGAGTAAATTCGATGCTGAGAAATTGATGTCCTCTTACCAACACAAGGGTTTAGAAATAACTGTGTATCGCCCAAGCGCAATAGTAGGAGATTCTGTAACAGGAGAGGCTAATAATTTTCAGGTTATATACCAACCGCTCCATACACTATCTCAGGAGATTTATGAAGAGATACCTGCAAAGGCGGATGTTAAATTCAATCTTGTACCTGTGGATTGTGTAGTAGAAACTATATATTTAATATCTTCTAATAAGAAAAAAAACACAAATAAGACATATCATATCGTGAATACCAACGAGATAACCCTTGAGTTCTTTATAGAAACAGCGAGTAAATATTTTGGCTTCAAGAAACCACAGTTGATACCTATAGAAGAGTTTAATATGGAGAACTTACAAGGATTCAGGCGTAAACTGCTGGATCCATATCTACCCTATTTTAATCGCAGTGAATTAAAATATGATGCAACTAACCTGAATAAATCTTTAAATGGAAGTTCGTTTGCCTGGCCTATAATAGATGAAAAATTATTGTTTCGCCTCTTCAAATTCTGTAAAGAGGTAGGGTATATATCTTGAAAAAGGGATAAGGTTATGAACCTCGCTATGTCTTTATATCGGGTATCAAGAAAAATACCAGATAAGATAGCCCTTATAGAAGACGACAAAAAGATATCGTACAAAGGTCTTTGGGAGATAATAGAGAGATTATCAAAGGCATTTTTAAAAGTAGGATTGAAAGAAGAAGATAGGGTAGCTATCATCCTTCCTAATTGCAAGGAATTCATCTTCAGTTTCTATGCACTTTTGAGGATTAATGCTATTGGTGTTCCACTAAAGGATAATTTTACGTGTTATGAGATAGAAGGGATTTTTGATAATTGCAAACCAAAGGCTATTATTACAACCTCATCGTTTGTCGCTAAGGCGATAAAGGGTAAAAATAGATTATTGAATGGCAGAATAGTTATTACTATTGATGAAGATAAAGATAAAATAGCGACTGTATATGACAAGACTTCGCCATACTGCAAATGGAGAGATCTATTTTCGTTTAATCAATTGTCCAAAATTGGTGATAATGCTAAAGGGGGAATAAATGGATCTTCAGATGGACAGATTGCCAGCATCAATTATACCTATAGGGGATATGGTTATCCACTTGGAGCAGTATTAAGCCACGATATTTATTACAATAGTGCTATAGCCTTCAAGAACTTGCTTACACCTCTTTCTATAAAATGTGGATTGCTTCTTTTACCAATGGCACATATTTTCCCGCTAGTGGGGGGAGTTATCTTTCCTCTTCTGATGGGCGCAAGCGTGGTAATTATGAATAATTTTATCCCATCACACATATTTCGTGTAGTTGATAACCTTCAAGTTGATTATCTATTAGGAACACCCACCATATATTCAATATTCTTAAAAAATTATAATAATAAAAAATATCGATTAAATTCGATCAAACATGCCATTTCTGGTGGTAGTTTTTTACCGATAGAATTACATTCTAAGGTAAGGGAAATTATGGGGCTATATCTCATGCAGGGATATGGCCTGACAGAATGTGCTCCTGTTATATGTAATGCACTTGGAAGCATAAAATTCTACTCATTAGGGGTTTCATGGAATGATAATGTTGAAATTAAAATAGTAGACAAAAATGATAGACAAGTACCTACAAATAAAACTGGTGAGATCTTAATTAGAGGTCCTATAATAATGGATAGATATTATGGAGATAGAGAGAGTACAAATCAGGTCATCAAGGATGAATGGTTTTATACCGGGGATTATGGATGGATGGATGAAGAGGGATATCTCTTTTTTAAAGGGACAAACAAGATAGTCAAGATAGGCGGCTGTGCAGTAGATCTGGTTGAAGTAAAAAATACTTTACTATCCCATCCATTAGTGTTACAAGCGAGTATAAATGTTACACCTGATGACCTCTGGGGAAGTCTAATAGGAGCTGAGGTATGTGTGGAAGGAAATGGATCAATCTCTGAAAGAGAAATAAAGACATTTTGCAGTGAGAGACTCGCACCATATAAGATTCCTAGAAAAATTATTGTAAATAATAAAATAGAGAATGGAAACAGATATCTATTACTTGAATCATACACTAATTTTGCCTCTACTGGATAAGGAGGCAGCAAAACTACACCCGTTATACGTTTGCCAGTGTCTTATGTTAGTGCCATTAACCAGTTATGTTAACAATGGTTCTGAA
>CAJVYE010000194.1 GCA_913009285.1 uncultured Nitrospirota bacterium
ATGTATTATGTTTTTTTTTTCAAGCAGAAGACGGCATACGAGATAAAGGAATGTGACTGGAGTTCAGACGTGTGCTCTTCCGATCTCCTCATATATATGAGATGTGGTATTCTGCGACCCATACAAGCCCTGAACTGCTAAACGATACTGTTTATGGTCTACCTGAGATATACAGGACAGAGATAAAGCCTGCTTCACTCGTGGCAAACCCAGGATGTTATCCCACCAGTGTGATACTGGCTATGGCACCCCTTATGAAAACCGATTTAATATATAAGGATTCTATTATTGCCGATTCCAAATCAGGCATCTCTGGTGCAGGGAGGACCACTGATATTAACTTTCAGTTCGCTGAGTGCAATGAAGGTACCAGGGCTTACAGCATTGGCGTTCACCGTCATATTCCGGAGATAGAACAGGAATTAGGTATCCTGTCCGGGAAAGATGTAAAGATCTCATTCACACCCCATCTAATTCCGATGACAAGAGGTGTTCTCAGTACTATATATGTAAACCTCAGGGAGGTACCTAAGACAGGATATTTGATAGAGATATATAATGAGTTTTATAAGGATGAACCATTTGTGAGGCTTATGGAAGAAGGAAAGTCAGCAGATACCCATAACGTAATAATCTCTAACTACTGCGATATAGGGATCAAGGTAGATGAACGGACTAAACGAGTGGTCCTGACATCTGCAATTGATAATCTTGTCAAAGGCGCTTCTGGACAGGCAGTTCAGAATATGAATATTCTATGCGGATTCAGAGAAGATATGGGACTCGATACACCAGGGATATTTCCATAAAGATGAAAGAAATTCAGGGTGGTATTACATCTGTTCAGGGTATAAAGGCCTCCGGTATCCACTCCGGGATAAAGGATAGGGGAAAGGATCTTGCCTTGATTACCTCTGAACCGACAGCAGAAGCAGCAGGGGTCTTTACTACTAACAGGGTCAGGTCAGCGTCAGTGAGACTATGCAGCGAGAATCTTAAGAGGGGAATTAGATGTAATGGGATCATTATCAATAGTGGGAATGCCAACACCTGCACAGAAGATGGATACCCGAATGCCCAGGAGATGGTGGAGCTGACAGCAGCATACCTTGATGTACCATTCGAATCTATCCTTATTGCATCTACAGGGGTGATCGGTCTATCACTTCCTATGGAGAAGCTAAAAAAGGGGATTCCTGAACTCATCCAGAGCCTAAATACAAATGGTGGAATGGATGCTGCTGAGGCTATACTAACCACAGATAAGGTCCCAAAACTCTCGGCTGTTGAATATGAAACAGATGGAAAGGTCATCAGGATTGGTGGTATTGCCAAGGGAGCAGGCATGATATATCCAAGGATGGCCACTATGCTCTCCTTCTTGGTTACAGATATTTCAATAGATAAAAATATCCTGCAGTATGCGCTTGAAGAATCGATTAAAAAATCCTTTAATATGATTACAGTCGATGGAGATACCAGTACCAATGACACTGTCCTCTGTTTGGCCAATGGACTGGCAGGGAATAAAAGGATCACAGACTTAGATGACAATATGGCCAGTTTTATGGAGGGGTTGGATTATGTAACACAGGACCTGGCAAAAAAGATCGTACAGGATGGGGAAGGGGCAACCAAGTTTATAGAGGTGTGTGTGAAGGGCGCTATGACGTCTGGAGATGCAGAAAAGATCGCCTTCTCTATTGCCAATTCAAACCTTGTCAAGACAGCATTTTTTGGTAAGAGTCTTAACTGGGGAAGGATAATGTCTGCTGCAGGAATCTCTGGTGTGGAATTTGATGTTTTTGGTGTAGATATATACTTTAATGAAGAAAAGGTGGTTGAGGGTGGGGTAGGGATTGAAAGGGATAATGAAGCAAGTATCAAGAAAATACTTAAACAGAGAGATATTACAATCACCATAGATCTATGCATGGGTGAGGAAAAAATATCTGTCTGGACCTCTGATCTCTCTTATGATTATGTAAGGATAAACGCTGATTATAAGACCTGAAGAGATTACAAAATTTTTTACTTGCAAGGAATAGTATTTTTATGTTAAATTTAACAAGCTATAGATTTTGAGGAGACTGTATAGTAACTGTTAATATGAAACAATTATTAGAGGCTGGTTCTCATTTTGGTCATCAGACCAAGAGATGGAATCCAAAGATGAAAAAGTATATCTTTGGCGCGAGGAATGGTATCTATATTATTGATCTGCAGAAGACCCTGGAGAAGTTCAAAGAGGCAATTGAATTCGTTAAAGAGATTACCTCGGTAGGTAAACATATACTGTTTGTGGGAACTAAGAAGCAGGCTCAGGATCTGATATCCGAGGAGGCCAAGAGATGCAATATGTTCTATATTAATCAGCGGTGGATGGGGGGTATGCTTACCAACTTTGAGACAATTAAAAAGAGAGTCAACCGATTAAAAGAACTGGAAGAGATGAAGAATAATGGAACACATGATATGCTCCCTAAAAAGGAGGTCCTCAAGTTAGAAAAGCAGATGAGGAAATTAGAGAAGTTTTTGGGTGGGATAAAGTATATGGACTGTCTCCCCACAGCAGTTTTTATTGTTGATCCCCGTAAGGAGAAGATAGCACTCAGTGAGGCGAAGAAATTAGGAATAGCCACAATAGCGATCGTGGATACCAATTGCGATCCGGATAATATCAATTATGTCATTCCGGGGAATGATGATGCCATAAGAGCGATCAGATTGATGACATCTACTATAGCCGAGGCTGCACTGGAGGGGAGAACATTGTTTGATGCAAAGAGAGCTGAAGAGACAGATAAAGATGATAAAGGGGATAAACCAGAGAAACAACCGGAAAATGGTACTACTATCAGCGTTGAATCTGTGACTGAAGATACTGAAAGTGTTGAATCTACTAAAACTGAGGAGAGTGTTGAATCTACTAAAACTGATATAACTGACAAGAAAGAAGAAAAAGAAGAAAAGAAAGAGACAAAAGAAGATATATAAGATAAAGAAGGATTAAGCATGAATATAACAGCATCTATGGTAAAAGATCTTAGGGAAGAATCAGGGGTAGGGATAATGGATTGCAAGGAGGCCCTGAAAGAAGCGAATGGTGACTATGAAAAGGCAAGAGATATTTTACGAAAAAAGGGGTTATCAAAGGCCTTAAAGAAAAAGGGAAGAGATAGATCGGAAGAGCGTCGTGTAGGGAAAGAGTGTAGATCTCGGTGGTCGCCGTATCATTAAAAAAAAAAATAAAGAGAACAATTATTGTTTCCGGATAATGCTTCAGTTTTTTAAAATTAACACTTGACACATCTACACCATAACATCCCCCTTCCTCCATGCGCTACATATATTA
>CAJVYE010000195.1 GCA_913009285.1 uncultured Nitrospirota bacterium
AAAAATATTTTTCCGCAATTGAGGTTCTGCAGGGAAGAGAGTGGAGCAAAAAGGTTGGTAGCCGCACCAAGGACTACGTTGACGGGGGCACGATTGTGGGTGGCATGGACAAAACGTGTTTGTCCATGCTCCTTGGCTTGTGCTCCTTTGAGGGGCCAATCAAAGATGGGCTGAAGATGGTTGCGAAGATGCAACAGTTCTTATTTGGCATACCATTAGTGTGTCAGCAATTTTTCTAGACGCTCCAGGTCGTTGATCACCCTCCATGTCCCTCCACCTGAGATGACACGTTTTTCCCAGTGGTCAAGACGCTCAATATATTCCGTTGGGTTGACATTATCGCTTCGTAATTTTGTAACATTCAGTGCAACAACCCTGAAACCGGTCAACTGTATTGGAAAGTCCCTTACATGGCCCTTTTTAATCTCCTCTTTCAAGTCTGAGAAGATGAGGATGATTTTTTCCCCAGGGCTGGCCTCGTTCAGATATTCTACCGCTTGTAATATCCCTCCGGAAATATCCGTATATGCGCTCCCTTTTACCGATTTGGCAAAGGTATCAACCTTTTGACGGAATTTGCGCTTTTGTTCATTAGCAACCGAGGGACGTCTATCAAAGGTTACCTTGGCTATTATATCCTTTTCACTGAAGCTAGCGCTGTCTATACGCGCCACAGAGAGTGTATCACCAGGCTGTAATGTGGCAAGTATATAATTAACGATTGATTGTGCCTTGTTGATCTCAGCGGTGTAGGTACCGGATGTGTCCATTAGCATATATACACCTCTGGAATGAGTTGTTGTGTCTGTACAACTGACCAGAATGAGCAACAGCGTTATCTTGATAATGTTTTTCATAATATTACCTCCTCTTCTACCTGTGATATTTTAGTCTTCTCTGCTTTGTTACGAATCAGACCTTCTACCCATAAGGGCCCAAAAATAATAAGATCATAGATATGTATCATCATGTCACCCATGGATCGTGCCAGGTTACCTACAAGACCCAATACAAAGGCAACCCCCCTTAAAAATCCCACCGCTAAAATACCTAAAATCGTCCTTGAAGAGTTAATAAAGGACTCAAGCGGTATGGCCACAAATGTGAGTGCAAAGGGTAATATAAAACCCATTACCATTTGACCTACTGTGGGTATCCAGCTGCCTTTTATTGGTTCCGTGATTGTGACCTCAGCAAGTGATTGCCGTAATGCCTGCATGTCTGTTGCTATTATGTCACGCATATAAGCCAGTGAGGACTCTACACTCGCGAGAATGAACAGGATCGAAAAGGTAATCCATAACATGCGGTTACGCATCCTGTCATCCATGCTCCCTATAATGGGAAACAACCTGGTAATACGCAGGGATTCCATCAGAAATAGCCCCATGGCAACCTCAACAAGAATTATCACCATGGCAGCCACATCAGAGGTCCTGTACGGTCCTATATAGCTGCTGCCTCCCACCATTTCAGACATAGGCAGCGCTATCAGGTTGAAGTTAATTACAGCACCTCCGATAGCGATCAACAGGACAAAGCATGCTATAAAAAACTGGGTCAACGATGATGATGATAACATTCGCACAGCCTTGTCCTTTTTTTTCCTGATCTGTTCGTATTGTTCCATTTTGCTGTCTATTACCTTGGAACGTTCCAGCAGACCTGAGATGGTTTTCTCAACATCATCCAAGGTTTTCGCCATTTTGCGCCAATAAGGCATCATTTTTTTCAGTAATGAATGTCTCTCACCGCTTACCTTGCGGTATTCAGAGATTGCTATTTTGTGTTGTTTATTGATTGACTTGTTGATCTCCTCCAATATATTAGTCACCATATTATCGCCAGTAGGACGAATCTTTGCGACAGCTTCTACTGCCTTGTCCCAAGCCGGTGGTGATGGCGGCACCTCTCCGCTTTCTCTATAATCTTCATCAATACGTGTAATCTGATCTTTCAAGGCACGTTGCAAAGTAGGATAACCACTCAGGTCGCGACTGACTACTGCATCTACCCGGTGAAACTCTCGCTCTATAAGGCGTTCAACAGCATCTTCTCCGGCGGCAAGAAGTACCTCTTTATTACGGTCCACTAGCCTGCTGTTGGAAAGCATAACAGAGTTGGCTGCTATGCGCATGGCGTCCTGAATAACATTACAGAGGGAACGGATGGCATAATGGGCAGACCGACGGGCCATATAAAGAATGATAACTGAGATAAAAACCAACAGTAGAATGGATATGACCGGGTTTCCCGGCCAGGCAGTTAGTAGATTTGTCGATGACATATGTACCTCCTTTTTTTCTTAGGGACGTGTCAGAAATAACTTGGCATTTTCGCATCTCATCTTCAGTCCATCTTTGTAATCGCAAAATTCTCGATATAGCACTGCTATTGCTGCGGTTTTGCTCAATCTGATCGACCAAACCTGACCTAAATCTGAGCGCGAAAAATGCCAAGTTATTTATGACACGTCCCTTATCCTCGAAATAGCGCTACTCTTCCTGCAGTTTTGCTCCCTTCAGATCGGCCGAATCTGCTCCAAATGCGGGTGCTTAAACTGCCAACTTAATTTTAGGACTAATCCAAAGTACATACTATAAGGATATATATATTATAGTATGTTAGCTTTCAGTCAATATTTTTATTAAGTCATTTTGGTTCACATTTTCGTTTTTTTAGATTTCCATATAACAAATTACACTGCATTATCAGTCGAAATTCTCGAGGATGTACCACTCAGCATACCAAGGTTAAAGCCTGGGGCTATCTCGGATTTTTCTTTATAGCCTTGTGTAATTTATTATCTGAGAATCTACAGCAATAAATATACCAATTTTTGTTATACAGGTATTTAGATGATATTACTATGTAACAGCATGATATATAAGATCATTTCACCGAGATCATATTTTTGGAATTTGGAGTGGCATAAGAAAATAATGTATGCTTTAATTTACATCTGTAATAAAGATTGTAATAGTTCAGCTATTAATAAATCTGTAAGCGTTCACAGAACACTGAAATTTGAAATTGGAAATTAGAAAAAAATGAAAAGAGTTTACGAATTAGAGGTTTATAAACTAGCGGAAGAATTATCGGATCTGGTTTGGTACGACTTTGACAAGTGGAACAAAAAGATTCAAAACACAGTTGGTTATCAGATTATACAATCATCTGATAGTATAGCTGCGATATGATAACACAAATTTCCAATTTCGTAATAGTTCAGCCACCTTTTAAAAATTATAATAATTCGACCTGTACAACCCAAAATTGTAACTATCCATAAAGATTGTTTTTATGTAACCCTTTCAGGGTATATTTAATTTTTCTCTTTGCTCCCA
>CAJVYE010000196.1 GCA_913009285.1 uncultured Nitrospirota bacterium
AATTCAAAAGCGATTTTTTTATTATCTTTTATATTTGGTCAGCGTTGTCCGGTTAGGTTTTTGCATAAGAATAATTTTTCAACAAAGGGAGTAAATAAGTAGATAATCAAATCCCCCCTAACCCCCCTTTTTCAAAGGGGGGGAATTACTGAAAACCATCTTTCTATATTCCCCCCTTTGGAAAAGGGGGGTTAGGGGGGATTTATTCAAATGAACTTATTCATTTAACTTTAGGCACTTAATATCGTTGTATTTTTCAGTATGCAATTTTCTAACCGGACAACACTGATTATCCTTTATATTTGGTAAGGGGCTATATAAGATATGGCAGATACGATAAAAATGTACATCAGAAAGGCAAAATCTGTCCTTGATGAAAACTGGACAGGTTCTTATACAATACCTGCACACAGACTATATCCTCATCAATGGAACTGGGATTCAGGCTTTATAGCGATAGGGTATTCACACTACAACACCACAAGAGCGATAAAAGAACTTACCTCTCTTTTTAAAGCCCAGTGGACGAACGGGATGCTCCCACAGATAGTCTTTAATGAAAAAAGTCTTGGCAGTTATTTTCCCGAGCCGGACTTTTGGCAGGCAGAACAGTCACCAAACGCACCTGATGGAATTCTCACCTCAGGGATAACCATGCCTCCCATACATGCTATAGCAGCCCTGATGATCTATGAAAATGCTGAAAGGCCTCATGATGTACTACCCTTCCTTGAATGGATTTACCCTCGCCTTCTCGCCCTACACGAGTATTTCTATAAAGAGAGGGATCCTGAGGGAATTGGTCTTGTTTATATAAGACATCCATGGGAATCAGGGATGGATAACTCTCCCATGTGGGATAAAGTATTTGAAAATATTGACCTAAGTTCAGTTAAAATGCCTTCATACCAGAGAAAGGACCTGTCGCATGGCGTTAAAGCAGAAATGAGGCCCCGTGATGAGGACTATGCCCGGTTTGTATATCTTGTTGATCTCTTCAGACAGCATAGGTATGACGAAGAGGCAATCAGGAGAGAGTGTCTTTTCCTGATATATGGTCCACTATTCAACTCTATCCTCTGTGCTTCAAATGAGGCATTAATCAAGATAGGTGACATCCTGAAACAACCATATAAAAAGGCCGAAGAGTGGTATAAGATAACAAGTAGGGCTATCAGTGAAAAACTCTATCATGAAGAACATGGAATGTTTGACTTCTTTGATATTGTACAGGGAAGGCTTTTAGCGGTGGATACAGCAGCCGGGTTTATGCCGCTTTTCTGTGGAGCAGCATCTTCTGAGCAGACATTAAAGCTCTATGAATATCTCAATTCAAAGAGCTTCTGTGCCCTTCATCAGGGAAGTTGTTTCACCATACCAAATTATGACACCCAGAAAGAGGGCTTTGACAGCGTAAATTATTGGCGAGGTCCTGTTTGGATCAACATTAACTGGATGTTAATGCATGGTTTAAGGAGATATGGATTTCATCAGAAGGCAGATTCAGTAGCCAAGGATATATTGCAACTGCCTATCAGGTTTGATTTTCATGAGTATTATGATTCCTTTTATGGGAGGGGATATGGTTCTAAGAATTTTTCATGGACAGCCGCTCTTTTTATAGATACAGCATATGAAAATTATGAAAAGACAGGTAAGGGTTCTCTAAAGGGAAGAATTAAAAATATACTATGGAAGGATAGTATACTGAACAATGAAAAAATAGCTGCTGATATACCCTTTGAAAAATTGTCTCAAGAGATGCTCTCAATGATTAGAGAGATAAAAGGAAAGTATTATACAGATAGAGGTACAGTGGATTACGATGCCATCAGCAAATCAAGAGAATATAAGGAATACCGGAAATTGACTGCAAGACTGAGGGATTATGATTTAGGGTTTTTAAAAGATGAGGATGAGACGATGGCATTCTGGATAAACCTCTATAATACGATAGTCGTAGATGGGATACTCGCCTTAGATATAAAAAGCTCTGTAAGGGAAGTAATGGGTTTTTTCTCAAGGATTAAATACATCATTGGTGGTTATAAATTCTCTCCTGATGATATAGAACACGGTATTTTAAGAGCAAATGCAAGACCGCCCTTGGGTTTATTCAGCCAGTTTAGCCCCTTTGACGCAAGAAGGAGATACACACTAAAAAATGTAGATCCAAGAATTCACTTTGCCCTTGTCTGCGGCTCCCGTTCCTGTGCTCCAATAAAGTTTTATACCCCTGAAGGGATAAACGAAGAGCTTGAACTGGCTACTTTAAACTTCATTAACAGCTCAGAGGTGATTGTCATACCTGAAGAAAAGAAGATTGTTATGTCAATGATCTTTAAATGGTATGAAAAGGATTTTAATAGGAGGATGGGGATGTTGAATTTTATAGAGAGATACCTTGTGGATGATGATAAAAAGGAGTTTATAAGAAGAGAAAAGAATAATATTGTCATTGATTACCTCTACTATGACTGGAATATTAATACCTAAACAGTAATTCTCGTTGAACACGGAGTATGTTGTGATCTCTTTTCCTCACTCAGAATTTTTTCTTTTGCTTTTATTATCATAATGTTAAGGTAGCAAAAGAAAAAATAAAATCGTTCAGAAAAAAGATCACAACATACCCTAACAGTGCGAAATTATCTTAATGTATTTATTATTATAAATAATGCCTTAATTAACTGTAACCGAACTTGCTGAATTATGAGGGTTTATTTATGCCAAAATTGGTATTACTCAGGCATGGAGAAAGCATCTGGAATAAGGAAAATCTATTCACAGGATGGACTGATGTCGATTTATCAGAGAGGGGGATTGAAGAAGCAAAAAAGGCATGCATTTCATTGAAAAATGAAGGTTTTCTTTTTGATGTTGCATTCACTTCTTTATTAAAGAGAGCGATAAGAACCTTATGGATCGTTTTAGAAGAATTGGATCTGATGTGGATTCCGGTGCATCGTTCATGGCGATTAAACGAAAGACATTATGGCGCCTTACAGGGATTGAATAAAGTTGAAACTGCAGAAAAATATGGAGAAGAGCAGGTACATATATGGAGGAGAAGCTATGATATAAAGCCCCCTGCTCTTGATAAAATAGATCCAAGATATCCTGGCAATGACCCTAGATACAAGGAGTTACCAGAAAAAGACATTCCTGTTACAGAGAGCTTGAAAGATACAGATCGGAAGAGCACACGTCTGAACTCCAGTCACATTCCTTTATCTCGTATGCCGTCTTCTGCTTGAAAAAAAAAAAGAAATAAAAAAAGAAAAAAAAAGAAAAAACAGATAAAAAGAAGAAAAAATAAAATCGCAC
>CAJVYE010000197.1 GCA_913009285.1 uncultured Nitrospirota bacterium
TCCATAGTGACAATGAACAATAATGTATTGACGATATGATTGAGACGATATGATATTTCTTTGATTTTGATTTTGAAGTCTTCTTTTTTATTTCTTTTTTTTTTAATGATACGGCGACCACCGAGATCTACACTCTTTCCCTACACGACGCTCTTCCGATCTTTTAGGTTATGAAATAATAAAGACAGAAACACAGCAATTGAAAGGACTTGTTTCTGGACTATATAATTACGATAGTTTTTCAAAAGGAACCCAAAATTCAGATTCTTATGCTACAGGAAAGGCTGCTGTATATTACTTATGGCAGATTTTGGATAACCTGAGGTTTAAAGAAGATGCTGATTACTTAATATCATTTGAAAACGGTGATAAATATTTTATAAATTCTGAAACCGCAATAGAGGTAAAGATTAAAGGTAATGTTTCGCTGGGTGTAAGTTATGTTGTAAACTATCAAAACATGTTGCCATCACCCGAATTAAAACATACAGATACAACATTTCGAACATCATTAGTTATAGACTTTTAATTTTTTAAAGGTGGGGGTAATTTGATTATGAATATACCTGTTTTCGATCTTACGAGACAGAATAGATCCATTGAAAAGGAGATCGACTCAGCAATAAAGGGGGTCATAGAGAAGGGTAAGTTTATCCTTGGTCCAGAGGTGTCGATGTTAGAAGAGGAGGTTGCCTCATATATTGGTGTAGATTTTGGTGTGGGGGTGGCCAATGGCACAGATGCCTTACATCTCGCTTTACTGGCATGCGGGATAGGGGCAGGGGATGAGGTTATTACCACCCCATTTACATTTATAGCAACATGCGAGGCCATCTCTTATTGCGGGGCACGTCCGGTCTTCGTTGATATTGATCCAAGGACGTATACCATAGATGCGAATAGAATCGAGGAAAAGGTAACAGAACATACAAAGGCTATCATCCCTGTCCATCTCTACGGTCAATCAGCAGATATGGACAAGATTATGGATATTGCCAGTCGATATGGACTAAGGGTGATTGAGGATACTGCACAGGCATTCGGCGCAGATTACAAAGGGAGAAAGTTAGGAGGGATAGGGGACGTAGGTTGTCTAAGCTTCTTTCCCACAAAGAATTTAGGTGGTTATGGTGATGGGGGGATGGTGCTTACACAGGATAAGGAGATCGCTGAGAAGGTGAGGATGCTGAGGGTACATGGAAGTAGTAAAAAATATATCCATAGTTTTTTAGGATTCAACAGCCGATTAGACGAGTTGCAGGCAGCCATACTCCGGGTAAAGTTGAAGTATATTGATCTCTGGAATAAGATGAGAAGGAAAAATGCTACGCATTATAATGATCTATTAAAGGGGCATGATATCGCTATTCCTTATGAGGAGGATTATAATAGACATGTATACCATCTTTATGTAATATGTATAGCTAATAGGGATGAATGTCAAAGCTATCTCTCAGAGAGAGGGATATCTACAGCAATACACTATTCCATTCCGGTTTCTAAACAGGATGCATTTAAGTATCTAGGCTATGTAGAGAAGGACCTTCCAAATAGCCATAGAATCTCTGGGGAGATATTGGCGCTTCCTATGTATCCTGAGCTCACAGAGGATGAAATCGAAGTTGTTTGCGGTAAACTGAATGATTTTTTAAAGAGGGGGAGACTATGAAGGCGCTGATCTTGAGCGGTGGTGCGGGGACAAGGTTGAGGCCGCTGACCCATACAAATGCAAAGCAGCTGGTCCCTATAGCCAATAAGCCGATACTATTTTATGGTATTGAGGCTATCAGGGATGCTGGTATCAATGACATAGGAATCGTGGTAGGAGATACTGCAAAAGAGGTAGAGGATGCGGTAGGAGATGGGTCTAGATGGGGAATAAAGGTTACCTATATTAAACAGGAGGCACCTCTGGGACTTGCACATGCGGTTATGATCTCCGAAGATTATATAAAAGATGACCCATTCGTGATGTACTTAGGGGATAATCTGCTAAAGGGTGGCATCAAGGATTTTGTGGATGAATTCCATCAGAATACCCCTGACTCCCAGATACTCCTGGCAAAGGTAAGGAATCCAGAGAGGTTCGGTGTTGCAGAGATCGATGAAGGCAAGGTGGTCAGGCTTGTAGAAAAACCAAAGAAACCTAAATCCGATCTTGCATTAGTAGGTCTTTACATGTTTGACAAGAGTATATTCAAGGCGGTAAAAAAGATAAGGCCTTCATGGCGTAATGAGCTTGAAATCACAGACGCTATCCAGTATCTGATCGACAATGGCTACAGGGTTGAATCACATATTATAAACGGGTGGTGGAAGGATACCGGAAAACTGGAAGATATGCTGGAGGCGAATAGGCTCATTCTGGATACCCTGAAAATGAAGATCGATGGCATTGTTGACAGTGAGTCCAAGGTGGAGTTCAAGGTCGTGATAGAGAAAGGGGCAGAGATTATAAAGAGTGTTATCCGCGGTCCTGCCATAATAGGAAAAAATACAAAGATAATAAATTCTTTTATCGGTCCTTTCACATCCATAGAGCATGATGTAAGGGTGGAAAATAGTGAGTTAGAACACAGTATTATCCTGGAAGGGAGCTCGATTCTGAGAATAGGAAAGAGGATAGGGGATAGTCTGATCGGGAAAAATGTGGAGGTCTATAGATCGGAAAAAAGACCAGAATTCTACAGACTTATGTTAGGGGACTATAGTAAGGTGGGGGTGTTTTAGATTTTAGATTTTAGATTTAGAGGTTGAATTTCTATCTGTGCAGTTAGATATAACATTATCAATCAATATGTTATAGCCCTTTCAGGGCTTTAGGGTTGAAAAATCTAACTGCACAGGTTGAAATAATTTGTTTTCCTTCTTTAAATCGAAAATCGACATTCGACATTCGACATTCGACATTCGCATGGAGGGGTTGATATGATTGAAGGGGTAAGTGTAAAGAGGCTCAAGGTGATCCCTGATGAGCGGGGGATGCTCATGGAGATGATGAGGAGTGATGATGAGGTCTTTGAGAGGTTTGGTCAGATTTATATGACCACTGCATATCCTGGAGTGGTTAAGGGGTGGCACTATCACAAGGTGCAGAATGATAACTTTGTGGCCATAAGGGGTATGATGAAGGTGGTACTATATGATAATCGTAAAGACTCACCCACCTTTGGGGATATCAATGAGTTCTTTATGGGTGAACACAATCCTATCCTTCTCCATAGATCGGAAGAGCACACGTCTGAACTCCAGTCACATTCCTTTATCTCGTATGCCGTCTTCTGCTTGAAAAAAAAAAACACACCCTCCTAACTCCAGTCC
>CAJVYE010000198.1 GCA_913009285.1 uncultured Nitrospirota bacterium
ATAGTCGAGGGGTATTGGGTGCTGGATTGCTGGTAAATTAATTATTTTTTTATTTTTTTTTTTTCAAGCAGAAGACGGCATACGAGATAAAGGAATGTGACTGGAGTTCAGACGTGTGCTCTTCCGATCTATATATCCTTAGGATGAGAGGTAACAAATCTTATCCTCTCAATACCATTGATCTCTTCAATCATGGATAGGAGTTGGGCGAAATCTATACCCTCAGATTTACTCTTATCATAGGAGTTTACATTCTGTCCCAGGAGGGTAACCTCTTTGTATCCACACTTTGCCAGCCCTCTTATCTCATTTAAGATAACAGTACTGCTTCTACTCTTCTCTCTTCCACGGGTATACGGGACAACACAATAGGTACAGTAGTTATTACATCCTTGTATAATACTTACCCACGCACTGACCCGACTCTCCCTGAATGTCAATGGGGGTTGAATATCCGGATCAAAATCCTCTGCTATCTCTAATACCTTCCCCCTCTTCTTTTCAAGCTCTCTAACCATGGATGGGAGACGGTCTATATTAAGCGTTCCAAAAACAAGGTCGACTTGAGGTGCCCGTTGAAAGATCTTATTCCCCTCAATCTGGGCAATACAACCACATACACCAATGATGAGATCAGGATTGTCCTCTTTAAGCCTCTTTAATCTACCAAGCTGACTAAAGACCTTCTGCTCAGCCTTTTCCCTAATACTACATGTATTTAACAGGATCATATTGGCTGAGGTAAGGTCATCTGTTAACTGAAAATCTAATCCCTCAAGGATCCCTACGATCCTCTCAGAATCATACTTGTTCATCTGACATCCATATGTCAATATAGCAAGATTTCCACCCATCGTTATCTCTTTGTTTTATTTATGGCAAATCAAAATGGCTTTAATATAGGTTCAGTATAGTTAACAGAGAGCTATTTGTCAAGGATTTTTTAGCCTCTCTATTCCTGCTGTTTCATAATAAGTCATTTTTTATCAAAGATATTGAGTAGTCGAAGTAGAGTGGACTCTCTCTGGCTTCTGAAGTTCAAAGATAAAAGACTATCCCTTTACACAGAATAGAGAGTAATAGATAAAACACAAAAAATCAGGCATTATAGTCTGGTTTGAAATCGAAATGATGTTTTGCCTCAATGAAGCGGACGGTGCGAGACTTGGAACGCATTACTATTGAGTGTGTATCAGCCCCCCCTCTGAAGAACCTCACACCTTTTAACAGATCACCGTTGGTAACCCCTGTGGCGGCAAACATTATGTCATCACCCTTGGCAAGCTCTTCTATTGTAAATACCTTATCAAGGTTCTTTACTCCCATACTCCTTGCCCTTTCAGCCTCCTGATCATTCCGCGGTTTAAGCCTTCCTTGTATATCACCACCAACGCATTGAAGGGCTGCAGCGGCCAGAACACCCTCAGGTGCTCCACCGATACCCATCAAGACATCCACCCCGGAATCAGGTATGGCAGTGGCCATACCTGCGGAGACATCTCCATCCATGATGAGCTTAATACGAGCGCCGCTCTTTCTAACCTCTTTTATAAGGTTCTCATGACGTGGCCGATCTAGGATTACCACGGTAAGATCTTGGACATAGCAATTATAGGCATCAGCGATAACCTTCAGATTATCTGATGGAGATTTATTGAGATTTATTACCCCCTTTGCCTTTGGCCCAACAGCTATCTTTTCCATGTAAGTATCCGGGGCATGCAGAAAGGAGTCCTTTTTTCCAATAGCGATTACAGAGAGCGCATTGGCGCCCCCAGTGGCACAGATGGTGGTTCCTTCAAGAGGATCCAGGGCAATATCTACCTCGGGCAAGTCCCCGCTTCCGACCTTCTCTCCTATGTAAAGCATGGGGGCTTCATCCCTTTCTCCTTCACCTATTACCACCGTCCCTTTTATCTTAACCCCATTAAATGCCTTTCTCATAGCATCCACTGCTGCCTGATCCGCCTGTTTTTCATCACCTAACCCCATCAAACGAGCAGATGACAGAGCTGCTGCCTCTGTAACCCTTACAGCCTCTAATGCCAGATTTCTATCCAAAACAACCCCCCCTCCTCATAGTTTAGCTATCAGAATATATATCTAAACTTCAATGCAAAATGCAAATATTTAAATCCTACTAAACAAATTACAAAAAAAAAGAACCTATATTGCAGGATATATCATAATTATATTATAATTGTCAATAACAAAAAACCTGAAATTTTTCCTTATAGATTTTTCTTGACTAATTTTATATTGTCTGGCAGTATTGCAATATTGTTATGTTTGTCTCAAAAAAGATTGAAAAACAAACTGCTGAGATAGCATATTATAATGATAAATTGTAATGTTAAATAGTATGAGGTTTTTAGAGTTATTATTTGTGGTTATAGTTGTTTTCCTTTTCTTCAATGGTTGCACTGTAATGCATTATGCCACTATTGATGATATTATTCGTCTCGAGAAAGAGGTGTCTGATGTCCAGAAGAGCAACATTGCAATCAATGAGATGGAAAACAAGATAAATAATATAATAGAGAGGATGAAGGAAAAAAATAGCAAGGATACGCTGGTATTGGAGGAGATAAGAGGTGGTATAAGAAAGGTAGAGAAAAAGATAGATGATCTGAGGGGTTTGGAGAAGGAAAAGGTGGGAAAAAAGAAGGCACATGAGGATATCTCTCTTCAGCCAGAGATGCCAACACTGTTTATGCCAGATAATAAGATAGATATTGGGATTGATAACAGAGGAGAGAAGAAGGCCTTGAAGGCCAACTTTGAGCCAAAGATGGATCCTAATGAATTTTATCAACTCGCCTACAATGACTTCAAACTTAATGAGTATGATAATGCCATAAAGAGATTCAGGGATTTCCTGGAGTATTATAAAGAGAGCGATCTTGCTGATAATGCACAATATTGGATAGGTGAATCTTATTATACCAGAGGGGATTATAAGAGGGCCCTACTTGAATTTAAAAAGGTAATTGATGAGTATCCTATGGGAAACAAGATTCCTGATGCATTATTTAAATATGGTATGTCATTTTATGAACTTAACGACCGTGACTCAGCTCTCAGAGCGTTGAGGAGGGTAGTAAAACTCTATCCTGATAGTGAGATCGTAAGTGTAGCCAGGAAAAAGATAGAGATGATTGAAGATAATATTGAATATTAATAAAGAAAAATAAGGAGATTAACAATGAACAAACAAATGTCTGTATTCCTTATTACCATTTTATTAGGAGAATTTCTTTGCCTGCCCGCCAGGGCTGTTGAGAGTGGCTCGACAAAGAAGCTTCCAAAGAT
>CAJVYE010000199.1 GCA_913009285.1 uncultured Nitrospirota bacterium
CGCCATATTCCTCCTGTAATTCCCTTAGCTGCTCATCTGTCAGAAGCTTTCCCTCCTTAAGCGTTGTATCTCCAGGATCTACGACAACATAATTCTCAAAATAGATTACCTTTTCTAACTCTCTTAACGACATATCCAAAATATGTCCTATCCGACTCGGTAATCCCTTAAAAAACCATATATGTGCTACTGGACATGCCAGTTCTATATGCCCTAGTCTCTCTCTCCTGACTTTAGATAATATTACCTCAACCCCACACTTCTCACAGACCACACCTTTATGTTTCATCCTCTTATATTTACCACAATTACATTCCCAATCCTTGACCGGCCCAAATATCTTTGCACAGAATAATCCATCCCTCTCTGGTTTAAAGGTCCTATAGTTTATAGTCTCTGGCTTCTTTACCTCCCCAAATGACCATGAACGTATCTTCTCTGGAGAGGCAATACGGATCCTTATAGCATTAAAGTCAATCGGTTCTTTTGGCTTTTCAAATAGAGTTAAAATATTACTCAAGGCTTCCCCTCCTGTTTCTCTTCTATTAATTCTACATCTAATGCAAGACTCTGGAGCTCCTTTACCAATACATTAAAGGACTCTGGTAAATTTGGGTGAAGAGAACTATCACCTTTTACAATCGCCTCATACATCCTCTTTCTCCCCTCAACATCATCAGATTTTACTGTAAGCATCTCCTGTAAGACGTAAGCAGCACCATATGCCTCCAATGCCCATACCTCCATTTCTCCTAAACGCTGTCCGCCAAACTGTGCCTTCCCACCTAACGGCTGCTGTGTAATAAGGGAATATGGACCGGTAGATCTGGCATGTATCTTATCATCCACCAAATGATGCAATTTCATCATATAAATATATCCAACTACTATCTTCTGATCAAAGGGCTTTCCTGTCTTTCCATCATAGAGAACAACCTTTCCTGCCTCTGAAAAACCGCTCTCTTTAAGCAAATCTCTGATGTCACTCTCTGTTGCTCCATCAAAAACCGGACTCGCAACATACATACCCATCCTTTTAGCCGCCATTCCGAGATTTGTCTCCAAAATTTGTCCCACATTCATTCTAGAAGGGACACCAAGGGGATTCAATATGAGCTCTATAGGAGAACCATCCTCCATATAAGGTATATCCTCCTCAGGAACAATCTTTGAAACAACCCCCTTGTTACCATGTCTACCAGCCATCTTATCACCAACAGAGAGCTTTCTCCTCATAGCCACAAAGACCTTAACCAACTTTATCACGCCTGGGGATAATTCGTCACCCTTTCTCAACTTGGAAATATTATCATTCATCATGGTCTTTAGAAGATGTATATGATCCTGCGCCTTCTCTTCTATCTCACCTATCTTATTCTTAATATCAGACTCAAGAACAGATATATTTGAGAGGACATCGGATGGAACTTTATCCAATAATTCATTCGTTATCTTCTTATTTTTAGAAATAATGATCTTTCCAGTTCTTGGATTGGCAACCTGTTTAGAGGTAACCTTACCCAAGAGAAGGGTCTTAATATCCTTATCCCTTTCCTCCTTTACTATCCTTATCTCCTCATAAAAATCCTTTTCTATCTTGGCTATCTCTTCTTCCTCAATTGTTAATGCCCTTGAATCTTTATCTACTCCTTTACGGGCAAAAACCTTAACATCGATCACAGTACCCTCAATACCAGGTGGAACCCTTAAAGATGTATCTCTAACATCTCCTGCCTTATCACCAAAAATAGCCTTTAATAGTTTCTCCTCAGGGCTGAGCTGGGTTTCACCCTTGGGGGTAACCTTACCTGCAAGTATATCATCTGGTTTCACGCTTGCCCCTATACGAATAATTCCGCTCTCATCCAGGTCTTTTAAGGTCTCCTCACCTACATTGGGTATATCTCTGGTAATCTCCTCTTTCCCTTGCTTTGTATCCCTTGCCTCTATCTCAAACGCCTCTATATGAATAGAGGTAAATATATCTTCCTTTACTATGTTTTCACTTACGATGATAGCATCTTCAAAGTTATATCCTTCCCAGGGCATAAATGCCACCAATACATTACGCCCCAAGGCCAACTCTCCCTTATCTGTTGCCGGACCATCAGCAATCACATCACCCTTCTTTATCTTATCTCCTGGAGCAACAACCGCTTTCTGATTCAAACAGGTGTTTTGATTTGAACGCTGATATTTGAGCAATGAATATATATCTACTTTAGAATATCCATGCCCATCTGCTCCATCCCTCCTAATAACAATCCTTGAGGAATCCACACTGATAACCTCACCAGACCCCTTTGCAATGACAACAGCACCAGAATTCTTGGCAACAACCCCCTCCATCGCTGTACCCACAATAGGAGCATCAGTCTTAAGAAGGGGTACGGCCTGACGTTGCATATTCGATCCCATTAGTGCCCTATTGGCATCATCATGCTCTAGAAAAGGTATCAGAGAGGCAGCAACACTGATTAACTGCTTAGGTGAAACATCCATATAGTCCACCTCCTTTGGTGAAACCATAACAAATTCTCCACCCTTACGCGCAGACACAAAATCTGTTACAAGATTATTCTCGCTGTCCAACTCTGCATTTGCCTGAGCTATAACAAACTTGTCTTCCTCCATAGCTGAAAGAAATTTTACGTCATTAGTCAGCTTTCCATTTTTTACCTTACGATAAGGGGTCTCAATAAAACCAAAATCGTTTACCCTTGCATAGGTACCCATAGAGGAAATTAGTCCTATATTAGGTCCTTCTGGAGTCTCTATAGGGCAAATCCTTCCATAATGGGAAGGATGAACATCCCTAACCTCAAATCCTGCCCTCTCCCGTGTTAAACCTCCAGGACCCAAGGCGCTCAATCTTCTCTTATGGGTGATTTCTGACAAAGGATTGGTCTGATCCATAAACTGAGACAACTGACTACTTCCAAAAAATTCCTTTATGGCAGCAGTAACTGGTTTGGAGTTTATTAAATCATGAGGCATAACAGAATCCAGGGTCTCCATACTCATCCTTTCGATAATTCCCCTCTCCATCCTGACCAATCCAACTCTAAATTGATTTTCTATTGACTCACCAACAGCACGGACCCTGCGGTTTCCCAAATGGTCGATATCATCTATAAACCCGATACCACGACGCAGCTGGAGTAAATATCTGATAGTCGCTATTATATCCTCTTGAGTTAAAAGCCTCTCTGTAAGAGGAAGATTCAAGGCAAACTTTTAGATCGGAAGAGCGTCGTGTAGGGAAAGAGTGTAGATCTCGGTGGTCGCCGTATCATTAAA
>CAJVYE010000200.1 GCA_913009285.1 uncultured Nitrospirota bacterium
AAGACGGCATACGAGATAAAGGAATGTGACTGGAGTTCAGACGTGTGCTCTTCCGATCTTGGAGAATCACTGTATAGGTGATGATAATATTCTATCTTTTGATTTTTCCCCTTAAAAATGAGAGTACATATGCCGAGGATGGCAATACTTCGACAAGGGAGTTATTGACATTGGAGGAGTGCATAAAGAGGGCCCTAACAATAAGTCCTGAGATCAAAGAAAAGGAATATGACCTGGAGATAGCAAGGGTGAAGCTAAAGGAGGTAAATGCGTATCGTTTTCCTAAACTGACATTCCTCGGTATGGTGGGACCGGCTCCAAAGGCGAGGGGTGATCATATTGATTCACCAGACAGTGTCACTGAGCTTCATGGAGTGACAGATTTTGAGAGGATAGATATTAATATGATTCAACCTTTATATACCTTTGGAAAGATCAGTAATCGTATTAAGGCTGCTACCCACGGCATTAATGTAAAGAATGCAATGGTGGTGCAAAAGGAAACAGATATTGTGTTAAAGACAAAGGAGTATTACTATGGCCTACTTTTAGCAAGGGAGATCAGAAAGATTATCGTGAATGTCAAGCGGGATCTTGATACTGCTAAAGAAGATATCAATGATCTCTTGGAAAGGGGTTCTGAAAATGTGGATGAGGCTGATCTGCACAAACTTGATACCTATTATGGAGAGGTGGAAAAATATCTGCAAGAGGTTAAAAAATCCATAAGGCTTGCCCATAGTGCCTTGAAGATGGTTGTAGGTCTATCCGGGGATATAGATTTTGATATAGCCTCAACCTCCTTGAAACAAGTTGACAAGGAGATAGGGGATCTTGGTTTACATACAGAAAAGGCAAAAGAGATGAGACCTGAATTTGCCCAGATAAAGGAGGGACTTCTCGCTTATGGATCATTGGTCAAGGTAGCAAGTAGCGGTTATTACCCTTCTATATTCCTTGGGGGGCACTTTTCTTATGCCCACTCCACTGGAAGGACAATGATAAAGAATCCTTTTATCAATGATACGTTTAATCATTTGTATGGTGGGGTGGTTGTTGGGGCTAAATGGGATATTGATTTTGGAATAACAAAGGCAAAAGTAGAGACTGCCCAAGCCGAGAGACTCAAGCTTACGAAGACTATGGATTTTGCTGAGGCAGGTATACCGTTACAAGTTAAAAAGGCATATCTGGAGGCTGAAGAGGCAAAGAATAATATCATATCCTCTAAGAAATCATATAAGGCAGCCAAGAAATGGTTGGTAATTGCTGGAGCAAATTTTGACATGGGTATCGGACCTGCAAAAGAGATATTTGATGCGGCTTTAGCATATGTAAAGATGAAAGCAGAATATTTTAAATCCATTTATAATTACAATATAGCCTTGGCAAATCTATCTCATGCAACAGGTGAAGATTGTGAGGAGATAAAAAGATGAGGATGACAAATAAGGGAAGAGTTATTATATTGATAGTAGTACTTCTCCACGCTGTAACCGTATGTAAGGTATTTCCATCTGAAGTAACAGAGGAGTTGGAGAGAACAATATCTAAGGTGATTGAGATCATATCGAATAAGGATCTGAAGCAGCCAGACAAAAAGGAAGAGAGACGTAAATTACTAAGAGAGGTAATGAAGGAGAGATTTGATTATGAAGAGATGTCTAAGAGGTCACTTGCCAGGCATTGGAGAAAGAGGACACCAGGAGAGCAAAGGGAGTTTGTAGAGATATTCAGTAAATTGTTGGAGAATTCTTATGTTGATAAGATCGAATCATACACAGATGAAAAGGTGGTTTATACCAATGAATCTGTGGAAGGGGATTATGCGAAGGTAAAGTCAAAAATCACAAGAAAGGGGGATGAGGATATCCCTATTGATTATAAATTGCGAAAAAATGGGAATAAATGGATGGTTTACGACTTTGCCATAGAGGGTGTAAGCATGATAAACAACTATAGATCACAGTTTAATAAGATAATAAGGAGCTCTTCTTATGAAGAGCTGGTAAAAAAGATGAAAATGAAGATAGAGGATATATCCTTGGAGGAGTAATCAATGGATATAGGAACTATTGGAGGGATTCTTTTAGGTTTTGGGTTGATATTTACTTCACTTGCCATGGGTGAATCAGGAATAGCTGCCTTTTTTAATGTGCCAGGTATTTTGATAGTCTTTGGAGGGACAATCGCATCAACTTTTATAATGTTCCCAATGAATTCTGTGCTTAAGACGTTTAAAGTGGCAATGAATGCCTTTTCAATAAAGCTAAAGTCTCCTCAAGATACTATAAAAAGATTTGTAGACCTTTCAGCAAAGGTTCGCAAGCATAGTGTACTGGCACTGGAAAAGGAACAGTTTGATGACAAATTCTTAGGTAAGGGAATAAGACTTATGACAGATGGAAGTAAGATAGGCATTATAAGAAATATATTGACTACTGAACTATCACTTCTGAAGGAAAGGCATTGTACGGGACAGGAAATATTTGAACAGATGGGGTCCCTAGCCCCTGCATTTGGCATGATAGGTACCCTTATAGGTTTGGTCCAAATGTTGAGGACACTCTCAGAACCATCAGCTATAGGCCCTGCTATGGCTGTAGCCCTCCTTACTACCTTCTATGGAGCAGTAGTGGCAAATCTATTTTTTATACCTATTGCCAAGAAACTGGAGCAGCGATCAAAGGAGGAATCCCTTGTCAAGGAATTGATAATTGAAGGGATAATATCCTTATCCAGTCAGGATAATCCAATGGTTGTTAAAGATAAATTAGAGGTATTCCTCGCTCCACATCTGAGATCTGAGAAAAAGAGTAATAAATGATGACTTTACTGCAAAAACCCCCATACTCAAGTAGGCCATAAATTGGTAGCCGCAGGCTTTAGCCTGCGAAAACGTTTGCAATAAATCAGCCATTTACGCAACCTAAAGGTTGCGGCTACCCCATTTTTGAGGTTTTTGCAGCAAAATCAATTATTATCAGCTTTGTCCGGTTAGGTTTTTGCGTAAGAAAAATTTTTCAACAAAGGGAGTAAATAAGTAGATAATCAAATCCCCCCTAGCCCCCCTTTTCCAAAGGGGGGGAATTTAGAAAGACGGTTTGCAGTAATTCCCCCCTTTGGAAAAGGGGGGCTAGGGGGGATTTATTCAAATGAATTTATTTATAGGGGTATCCGTTTGACTCTCGCAAATATTCCATAACATGTTAAAAATAAAGGGATTATATATGTAAAATCATAAACAGTCATATGCGATATAACGTTCGCCAAATCAATTGGTTGTAACAATTTA
>CAJVYE010000201.1 GCA_913009285.1 uncultured Nitrospirota bacterium
TATAATAGCATCGGTGGTCGCTTATATCGTTGTTTACTATACATCAGTATTGATTCAATATGAAAAAAAACACTTTATGAGGAAGTGACTGTAAATCTTGGATGAATCTTTAATAATACGTCTTATCCTTTTACCTATCCTATTGATTTTTTCTGCCATCTTCTCCGGGAGTGAGGCAGCATTCTTCTCACTCGGAAAGCTGAGGATTAATAAGCTAAAGGAGACCGGTGGACGGCGCGGAAGAATTATAGGATCCCTCATAGAGAAACCAAGAAAACTCCTTGTAACACTCTACATTGGTAATGAGTTGGTTAATGTCGCCATTGCTGCCATTATAACCTCCCTGGCTATTCACATCTTTGGACATAAGGGGCTGGGTATCTCCATTGGCGTGGGGACATTCCTCCTCTTGCTGTTCGGAGATACAATCCCCAAGACCTTTGCAATAAGGCATGCAGAAAAATTTTCCCTCTTTATCTCCCTCCCTATGAAGCTTTTTTTTATCCTGATATTACCTGTTCGGTGGATCATGACATCAATAGCCGATAAAGCGGTCTTCCTGGCAGGTGGTAAAGAGGTTATACAGGAACCTTCTGTTACAGAGGAGGAGCTAAAGATCATGGTAGATGTTGGAGAGAACGAAGGGGTAATCGAATCAGAGGAGAGGGAAATGATACACAGTGTATTCGAGTTGAGCGAGACAGAGGTATCAAAGGTGATGACCTTACGTGAAGATATGTTTTTAATCGATATTAAGGAGGATCTAAATGATATACTCCCCAGGATTTTGAAGACCTATTTCTCCAGAATACCTGTCTTTGATGGAACAATAGACAATGTAATCGGAGTGCTCTACACCAAGGACCTCCATCAATTCAGCAGACGTCCTAAAAAGGATATAGAATTAAAAAAACTCCTTCATCTTCCTTTCTTTGTTCAGAGTACAAAAAGGATCAATGAGCTGTTAAGGGAGTTTAAGAAGAGAAAGGTACATCTTGCCATAGTCCTGGATGAGGATGAAAGGGTTATAGGATTGGTTACCCTCGAGGATGTTTTAGAGGAGCTAGTAGGAGAGATAAAGTGATATGGATATTATAACTACTATTATTCTGGTTCTTCTCTGCCTCATTGTAGAAGGATTCTTTTCAGGGTCTGAGATTGCCCTGATATCAGTTAACAGGATTCGTATCAAACACAAGGCTGAGGAGGGGTCTAATTCTGCTCAATTGATAGAACATCTCCTTAATACCCCGGAGAAGATATTTGGAACTACATCAGTAGGGACAAACCTCGCAGTGGTAACAGGTACTGCTGTTATTACTGGCTTTCTGATGGCACAATTTGGAAAGAGAGGGGATCTCTATGCTGTACTTATCATGTCACCTCTTACACTCATATTAGGTGAAATCATCCCTAAGGCCCTATTTCAGTTGAAAGCAGACCAAATCTCCATGAAGGTTATTTACCCTGTAAGATTTGCCCTGGCTATCTTCTATCCTGTAGTTGCCCTCATCGCCTATCTGACGAACCTCATCCTCAGAATCATTATAGGAGAGAAGGATGTCAAAGAACACTTTATCACCAGGGAAGGAATAAAACAGTTAGTAAGTATAGGAATAGGGGGGAGAAAGATTGATCTGCATATCGATATCGAAGAAAAGAGGATGATACATAAGATATTCGACATCGGGAGCACAACCATTGATAAGTGTATGGTCCCCTTGATAAATGTGGTTGCAATAGATGAAGGATCTACTGTTGATCATGCAATAAAAAAGGTAGAAGAGACGGCCTTCTCCAGAATCCCTGTCTTTCGGGATAAGATATATAATATAGTCGGCATCTTGAATACCTTTGACCTCTTAGGGGTTCCAGAAGATATGATATACATACATGACTTGATCAAACCACCCTATTATGTCCCAACCTCTAAAAAAGTGGATGATCTTCTGAAGGAGTTACAGCATAGGGATATGCATATTGCTGTAGTAGTAGATGAATATGGTGGGAGCATAGGTATTGTAACCATAGAGGACCTTTTAGAAGAAATTGTGGGTGAAATAGAGGATGAGTATGATTCAGAAGAAAAGTTGTATGAAACCATTCCACATGGGGGATATCTCATCGATGCAAATATGGAGATAGATGCCATAAATGAGAAGCTAAGACTCGGATTGCCTGAAGGAGACTATGAGACCTTGGGGGGATTTATCATTAACCTCTTAGAGAGGATACCTAAAGCAGGTGAGATTATAAACTATAAGAACATTCACATGAGGATCAAGGAGGCCAATAAAAGATGCATCAAATCTATATATATTATGCATAGGACCCCCTCTAACAAGAAGCTGAGCTGATAGGAAATTGCTTTTTAACCTGTAGAAACATTCAACCAAAAATCAGAAAAAAATGCAATCATTTTTCTGACTTTGTATCAAATTTATCTTTTATAGTTATAAGAAACATTTTAAAGGCAGAAAATGTGATAGGTTTAACATTTTCCAAACAGATAAGGTTATTGCGAGATATTGCTTGACGTAGGGAGGGGGTATTGTATTATGCGTGACGGGAGAGGAGAATATCATCATTTGAAGAAAAGATAAACAAAATTACGGTATTTTGACCATAATAATATAATGCAAACATGAGTGAAATAGAAAAGCCGAAGGGATTGCACAAAAATAAGTTATGAGTTTTTGCGGAAGCTCTTAAGGAGGGATTTATGAAAAAAGGATATTTAGATTGTTGGTTATTTTCCTTAGTACTTGCAATGACGATAGTTATACTTGTTTGTAGTGTGCCCTCTGAATGCACAGCACAAGATTATGGTATTGTTGACAATGTTGATCCTAACTTTAGCATTGTAGGTAGATGGGGTATATCCACACGGACACCGGGTTTCTATGGTGATAATTACCGTTATCAAGCCGCTGGTATTGGTCAGAGAACAGCCACATGGGATGCTGAGTTAAATGGTGCTGGTGAGTATGAGGTATTTGTATGGTATCCAGCAAGAAGTATTTATGCAACCAATACACCATTTACCATCGATCATAATGGTGTATCTGATACAATACTGGTGGATCAGACCCAAAAGGGTGGTATATGGTTGCCCCTGGGTATCTTTGACTTTGCTGATAATGATGAAGAGAATGTGACCGTATCAAATGATGCCGATTCCTGGGTAATGGCAGATGCTGTGAGGTTTGTATCAGCAATACCTGATGGTATTGTTGACAATTCTGATTCTAACTTTAGTGTTGTAGGTACATGGGGTACAT
>CAJVYE010000202.1 GCA_913009285.1 uncultured Nitrospirota bacterium
ACCCTTGGTCCATCCATTATGGCTGAATACGTCTAAATATACCAGTTAGAAACATTATATACCTTATAGTTACCGCTGTAAAAGTAAATCCCAAATTATCAGGATTTGTACGAAGTGAATTAGTAATAGTCGCCTGCACACATTATAGCAAACTATGATACTTTTCTATAATATTTTTTGAATAAAAGATGCAATGCTGATAATTTGGTTCTTTTTCATTTCAAGCGGATAAATACCTTCTTAAGTCTCTCCTGAACAAATCTTCCCTGCCCCTCTTTGGAAAAGGGGTGGCAGGGGGATTTGTTTGTGATGGTAATCAAAATAATACTTGACAAATATTGTTAAGTTTAATAATATAAATTCCATACAAAAATTATAATATATTCTCAATGATTCAAAGAAGAGCAGATAATGTAATCGATCTGATCGGTTCAACACCGATGATAAGACTGACCAGGATAGTAAAGGGCAATTCTGCAACGATCTATGCCAAGATCGAGGCCTTTAATCCTGGTGGCAGTGTAAAAGACCGTATAGCTCTTAGAATGATAGAGGATGCAGAAAGGAGTGGTCTCCTAAAGAAAGGAAGAACGATTATTGAACCTACCAGTGGCAATACAGGTATTGGACTTGCCATGGTTGGTGCCATAAAGGGATACAAAGTAATTCTTGTTGTCTCTGAAGGCATAAGTTCAAAAAGAAGACTCTTCTTTAGTTCTATTGGTGCAGAGGTAGAATTGAGTGATGCAAAAAAAGGAATGGGTGGAGCAATGGATAGAGCAGAGGAGATGGTTGCAGGGGACCCAAATTATTTTATGCCCCGGCAGTTCAGCAATATGGCCAACCCTGAGATTCACAGACGGTCAACAGCTAAGGAGATATTAAAGGCCATGGGTGGTGAACGTATAGATGCATTTGTAGCCGGAGTAGGGACAGGTGGGACTATTACTGGCGTCGGTGAAGTACTGAAGGGAAAGGATCCTACAGTGAAAGTGGTTGCTGTTGAACCTGCTGCCTCAGCCGTCCTTTCTGGTGGAAAGGCCGGATCACATAGGATACCTGGTATTGGGGCTGGATTTATCTCTGATGTATTGAATACTAACATACTTGATGAGGTAATTGCAGTGAAAGATGATGATGCATATACTACACAAAAAGATCTCTTGATAAATGAGGGACTAATGGTTGGAGCCTCATCAGGTGCTGCATGTTTTGCTGCAATAAAGATAGCGCAGAGGCTTGGAAGGAAAAAGAACATTGTGGTGATCTTCCCTGATAGGGGGAATAGGGTGTAAAGATATTATGGGCTTTGTAAAGGGATTACAATGTAAGGAATGCAAACGGGACTATCCGAAGGAGCCGATACACGTATGCGAATTCTGTTTTGGTCCCTTAGAAATAGTCTATGACTATGAAGGTATAAAAGAGTCTATTAGCAGAGATTCTATAGAGGCTGGACCAAAGAGTATATGGCGATATCGTGAACTCCTCCCCATAGATGGGGAACCCACAGTAGGAAAACATGTCGGTTTTACCCCCTTACTAAAGGGAGAAAATCTGGGCAAGGTACTTGGTCTTACGAATTTATATATCAAGAATGACAGCGTTAATCATCCCACCCTTTCCTTTAAAGATCGTGTTGTTTCTGTAGCTGTTACAAAGGCTATGGGGTTCGGATATGAGACAGTAGCTTGTGCCTCAACAGGGAATCTTGCAAACTCTGTTGCAGCACATGCCGCAGAAGCAGGTCTTAACAGTTATATATTTATACCCTCAGATTTAGAGTCTGGAAAGGTGCTGGGTACCTTGATCTACGGGACAAATCTTGTTGGTATAAGGGGAAACTACGATGATGTAAACCGACTATGCAGTGAGATCGCTGCAAACTACAACTGGGCATTCGTCAATATAACTATCAGACCCTATTATGGGGATGGGTCAAAAACATTCGGATACGAAATTGCTGAACAGTTAGGGTGGCGTGCCCCGGATCATATCATAATTCCGGTTGCCGGTAGTTCACTGATCACCAAGGTGTGGAAGGCCTTCAAGGAGTTTGAACAGTTGGGCCTGATAGATACAGTAAAGACAAAGATATATGCAGCACAGGCAACAGGATGTTCACCTGTAACCACTGCAATCAAGAATGGCCACGAGTTTATCAAACCTGTAAAACCGCACACAATCGCTAAATCCATAGCTATAGGGAATCCAGCAGATGGTTATTATGGTATCAAGACAGTTGTAGAAAGTGGTGGTTATGGCGAAGATGTCTCTGATGAGGAGATAGTGGAAGGGATGAAGCTCCTGGCCAGGACAGAGGGTATATTTACAGAAACAGCAGGTGGTGTAACTGTTTCGGTTACAAAGAAACTCATTGAGCAGGGAAGGATAAAGAGGGATGACCTCACTGTGATTTCAATCACTGGTAATGGCCTAAAGACACAGGAGGCTGTAGAGAATAGTATAGGGGAACTAACAGTAATAGACCCGCGTATAGGTTCCTTTCAGAAAACATTTAATATAATAGAAGAGGAGAAATAAAGATGCCAATAAATGTACGCATACCATCTCCCCTCATAAAGCTGACCAAGAATCAGGGAGAGGTGTCGGCTGAGGGGAAAAATATTGGAGAGGTATTATCAGATCTGGAGCAACAGTATCCCGGGATAAAAGAGAGGCTTTATGATGAGAATGGTTCTCTCAGAAAATTTATCAATATATATAAAAATGAGGAAGATATAAGGTTCATGGATGGGGAATCAACTCCAGTAAAGGATGGTGATGAGATCTCCATTATACCTGCCATAGCAGGAGGTAGTATAAGAAATGTCAGATTTTGATTTCACAGAAGAGCAGATCCACAGGTATAGTCGGCATATAATACTACCCCAGGTAGGGGGTAAGGGACAGAAGAGACTTTTAGAGTCAAAGGTGCTTATCATCGGCGCTGGAGGGCTCGGTTCCCCTTCTGCTTATTATCTGGCCGCTGCTGGCATAGGTACAATAGGTATAGTAGATTTTGATGAGGTCGATATAAGCAATTTACAACGACAGATACTCCACAATACAGCAGACATTGGGAGGTCAAAGGTTGAATCTGCAAAAGAGACAATAGTCTCACTTAATCCCGATGTAAAGGTGGAGTGCTACAGGGAGAAGCTGACCTCTAAAAATATCAGAAAAGTCATTGAGGGATATGATATCATACTTGACGGTTAGATCGGAAGAGCGTCGTGAAGGGAAAGAGTGTAGATCTCGGTGGTCGCCGTATC
>CAJVYE010000203.1 GCA_913009285.1 uncultured Nitrospirota bacterium
GGAGTGAAAAGACAAACGAGTACAGAAGTAGTATAACGGTAGCGTGGGATTCTATGTTTGTATTGACTGTGATTATTGTATTATTTTCTGTTTTTTTTTTTTAATGATACGGCGACCACCGAGATCTACACTCTTTCCCTACACGACGCTCTTCCGATCTTGAGCTAAGTCAATAGGCCTATGAACGATTATCACTATACAGTACAAAAACTACCAGATCTATGTGCTGATTTCTTTTCCCTGATTATAAAACTTCGTATGTCTCAGGATCTGGGTGATCCAGAGGAGCTGCGAAAGAGGATCACCCAGATGTTTGGGGGTATGGAGAATAATGGCAAAGATATAGGGATTAATAACGAGGACATCCTATCTACAAAATATGCCCTTAGCGCCTTCATCGATGAGACGATCTTGAACTCTCAATGGTCTGCCAGAGAGTCATGGCTGAAGCGTCCCTTACAACTGGAATATTTTGGGACTCAATTGGCTGGAGAGGAGTTCTTTAAAAAGCTGGAGCAATTACGGCAGCAGGCTGATTCCAAGATAGATTCCCTTGAGGTCTTTTATACATGTCTGTCGTTAGGTTATGAAGGGAGATATAAGATCCTGGGTTTAGATAAACTCAAGATACTGATCCAGGAGTTGGGAAATGATATTGACCGCATACGCGGCAGAGGGGCAAAAGAGATCTCACCCCATTGGAAGAGGAGTGAAGGGCTTGTCAAGGGGCTTAGCCGTGAACTACCGCCATGGGTGGTATTTGTGGTATGCCTGGCAGTGGGCTTTTTCTTGTTTTTAGGATTTTCGATCTGGATCGGTCACAGCGCTAATAGTGTGGCAAAGGAATTGCAGGAGCTTGTGGGGAAGATATGATTTATATAAAAGCTGTAATCAGAAAGAATGGTTTTATATCTGCCCGAAGGGCATGGCAGTTAATAGCTGGCCAAGTCGGCCAGCTATTAGTCTGCGTGGGTCTGCGGTTAATTTAAATCTAAAAGATGAAAAAGATTTTAAGGTTATTATTAAGAAGAAATATTATCATGGGAATCGGGTTTCTCCTTCTCATGCTCCTGGTCTGGTTTGCAGGACCAATGCTAGGGATAGGGGATCAGTTTATACGATTACTGATTATATGCATTGTCCTTTTGATATGGGTTGTAACCTTTCTAACAGGGAAGATACTTGCAACTCGAAAGGGAAGGTTTATTGAAGAATCTATCCATGAAGAGGCCGAAAAACAGATCCTAGAGATGAGACCTGACCGCAAGGAAGAGATTAAGGCCCTTCAGGATCAACTAAATCAGGCCATAAAGACCCTGACATCATCAAAGATGGGAAGGTCTCGTTGGAGAGGTGCAGCCCTTTACGAACTCCCATGGTATATGATGATCGGCCCCCCAGCCTCAGGGAAGAGTACAGCAATTCGACATTCCGGACTGAACTTTCCCTATCTTGGTTCCAGTGGTAAGGGGATCCAGGGTGTTGGTGGAACAAGGAATTGTGACTGGTGGTTCACCAATGAGGCCATACTTCTAGATACAGCAGGACGTTACACTATAGAAGATGATGATAAGGAGGAATGGTTAGGATTCCTCGATATGTTAAAGAGGGCCAGGAAGAGAAAACCGATCAATGGCGTTATGGTTGCAGTGAGTATAGCTGACCTTATGAATGCTGATGATGAGGGAGTGGAATGGCATGCAAGGAATATCCGGAACCGTATTGATGAATTGGTTCAGAGGCTTGGTGTTCTATTCCCCATCTATCTAATCTTTACAAAGTGCGATCTCATACAGGGGTTTGTGGAATCCTTTGGGGACCTGACCAAGGATGAGCGTGCACGGGTCTGGGGTTGTACACTTACAGATGAACAGCAACATAACCCACAGATTGAGTCTGTGTTTGAGAAAGAGTTTGAGATCCTCTATAAGGCCTTGAATTCCAGACGCCTTGAACGGTTGGCTGCTGAAACAAGGTTAGAAAATAAGCAGAATGTCTATTTTTTCCCGTTACAGTTCTCTTCTCTTCAAAAGAGACTGAGCCGGTTTTTATCTACCCTCTTTGAGTCTAACCCATATCAAGAAAGACCCCTTCTTCGTGGTTTTTACTTTACAAGTGGTACACAAGAGGGTACACCGATTGACAATGTAATTGGTGCCATGAGTCGTGCCTTTGGACTATCAGGGGATATCTTTGGGTCTCTTGAGGAGGCAAAGGAGACCAAGAGTTACTTTATTAAGGATCTCTTTACCAGGATAATATTTCCAGATCAGGGGCTTGCAGGTCCCTCCTCTGGTGCGGAACGGCGCCTACGTTTCTTACGAAGAGCGAGCCTTGTTGGCTCGATTTTAGTACTTGCAGGTATAACGATTGGCCTCATAGGGTCCTTTATTGGGAACAAACGATTGTTAAGTACTACAGCCAGTACAGCCAGAAAGGTACAGGAGATCGAGTGGGGGGTTGGGGATCTCCTGGAAGAGAATCTTAAGACCATGGACTCTTTTCGTACAAGGGTCTCAAAACTGGATCTATACGATCGTGAAGGGATCCCCTTCCCCCTTCGCTGGGGTCTATATCGGGGGGATACTATAATACCTCCTGTTAGACAGCTCTATTTCGCACGACTCAAGGAGATCCTTCTGAATCCGATCGCCCTGGAACTAGAGGAAGAGTTAAAGGGTATCTCTAAAAAATCGAGTATTACTATTGCCGAGTTTCCTTATTATTATGATACCTTGAAGACCTATCTGATGATGGCTGATCCTTCTATGGCTGATACCATATTTTTATCTCAAAGGCTAAAGGAGATTATAGAAAGGGAATCATCACCACAAATAAAAGAGATTGTTCAAAAACAGGGCGCCTTTTATCTTGAACAGATACACAGGGAAGATGCCCCCAGAATTATAGCAAACAAGGATATCATCAGGACCTCGAGAAAGGTACTTAAAACAATCCCTACACTCGACAGGATTTTTTCCCAGATAAAGGAGGAAGGAGATAAGAGGTTTGAATCGTATATATTAACTAATGCCATTAAAAATCAAAGGCAAAATGTCTTGTTTTCCAGGTATAGCGTACCTGGATTCTTTACACCAAGATGCTGGCAGAGATCGGAAGAGCACACGTCTGAACTCCAGTCACATTCCTTTATCTCGTATGCCGTCTTCTGCTTGAAAAAAAAAAATAAAAAAACTAAGACAAACCACACTTCTTCTCACTTCATGTATGACAAAATTATATTCTTACAGATCTATTTATCTTGTACA
>CAJVYE010000204.1 GCA_913009285.1 uncultured Nitrospirota bacterium
ATTACCATTGCTTCTGGTAATCTCTATGTGGATGTTTCTTGATGTCCTGGGCCCCATTATACTCGGATATTTAGTTGACAATGCAGAAGTGGTCGGAATTTATAGGATAACCTGGACATTGACAAAATATATCCCATGGATCCTTACCTCAATCATCTTTATCTATCTACCGGTAGTGACTGATTTATACTAAAAGAAAAAGATCGATGAGATACAAGAGATCTATTCTATATTTACTAAATGGGCGTTTATGATCTCTTTTTCTATATTTATTTCACTCTTTTTATATTCAGAGATCATTTTAAACCTTTTATTTGGGGAAACTTATATGTCAGGAGCCACGGCCTTGAGGATATTGGCATTTGGTTATATTATTCATGTTGTCATGGGTTTTAATGGCGCTACATTAATTGCTATGGGTAAGACACAAATTATGGGTGTAAGTTCAATCTTTGTTATACTATTAAACTCTATATTAAACTTTTTCCTAATACCAAAATTAGGGATCAATGGTGTGGCTTTGTCTACGTCAATTTCATATATTGTAGTAAATATAATATTTTCTCTATTTTAGATTATAAAGATTAAACCCTTTACAGAAAATTACCTAAAGGTAATGGTTACTTATATTGTGATATCTATTCCTTTATTCTGGATTATAAACCTTTTATTCTCTGGGGCCATCTTGAGAATATCCTTCTTCCTATTATTCTTATGGGGTATATCATTCTTTGTCTTGTATTATATCAAGGGATTTGAAGAGAATGATATAATACTCCTGAAATTCTTGATAGATAAGATTAGGGGAACTCAAGGTAAATTAAAAGGGGTATTTCTTCCTCAGAGGAAACATTAATTTATGGTAACTATTTAGCCAAATAAAGTTTTATATATAATTTAGCCATGATAAAGGATAGAGATTCTAAATCAAAATGTAAAAATCAAAAAGTAAAATGACAAATTAAAATTCAAAAATGAATTAAAATGCTGTTCTACATTATGCCTTGTCCTATGCAGTTTTGGTTGAGACACTAGTTTTCAGTTAGGCGCTAAATACGTATAACGCTAACATATGCGCATCACGGTTTTTCAATTTTTACATTTTGATTTGTGTTTTTGATTTTTTATCTTTTATTTTTGATTTCAATTTTGAATATTACTTTATTTAGCTAAACAGTTACAATTTATGGATGGCATGGACAAACTTGTTTGTCCGTGGGGGATATTTTCAGAGGAATAAAATGATTATAGAATGTGAGTCACCGACCAGGATCGATCTGGCAGGTGGTACTATTGATATCTGGCCATTATACCTCTTTCATGAAGATGCACTAACAATCAATCTTGCAATTGATCAGGGTGCACTAACAAGGATAGAGGTCAGGGATGATAAGAGGATAGTAATAGAATCAAAGGATAGAAATGAAAGAATAGAAGCTGACTCTTTAGAGGGGTTAAAGGATACCCGAGATTTGAGGCTAATAACAAAATTGGTCAGGTTTTATAAGCCTGATCAGGGGATAAATCTGACCACAGAGTGCAGGGTACCTCAAGGTTCAGGCTTAGGTGGCTCTACATCCCTTAATATCTCTATCAATGGCGCTCTCAATTATCTAACTGGTGAAACGTATTCCAGGGAGGAGATAATAGGCATAGCTAAAAATATTGAGGCCCAGGTGATTGGTGTCCCTACTGGTGAGCAAGACTTTTATCCAGCCATGTATGGTAGTCTGAATGCTATATGGTTAAAGCTTGATGGGATAAAAGTAGAGAGTCTGAAGGCGGATATAAGAGGATTGGAAAATAGATTGGTCCTTTGCTATACAGGTTTACAAAGATTCTCTGGCACAAATAACTGGGAGATTATGAAGAGACACATAGATGGAGAAGAAGATGTATTTAACAGATTAGAAAGGATAAAGAATACGGCCATAAAGATGAGATCAGCACTTATAGAAAGGGATTTTAAAAAGACAGGTATGTTAATAGGAGAGGAGTGGGATAACCGTAAGGGATTATCTGGAAATGTATCAACTGATATGATAGAAAGGCTTATTCATGCTGCCTTGGAGAAAGGCGCTATATCAGCAAAGGTTTGTGGTGCCGGTGGGGGTGGTTGTATCGTCCTCTTCACAGAAGAGGGATCTAAAGGAGATGTTGAGGAAGAATTACAGAAGAGGGGAGGAAGGGTGATAGACTTTAAAATTGCAGATGAAGGAATGGCTATTAGAATTTTGTAAAGGCTCGCCCTAATTTGATTTGTTATTTGTTACAAAAACAACATTCCAGAGATCTATCTTCTTAAGCTTATAACTATTATCTATTTCTAGATCGGCACTTTTAACAAGATCATCAAGTGAAAGATCTGATCTCCATCCAATCTTTCTACTTAGAGGGGTGATCCATTCCTCGATCTTTGCAATAAATTTGTTGTGACTTTGGAAATGGTTGACGATAACAATCTTCCCATTCTTTTTGCTTACACGCTTCATCTCTGAGATCATCTTGATGGGATCCGGAACAACACTTACAACAAATGTGGCGATTACATAGTCAAATGTATCATCATCAAAATCGAGGTTCATTGCATCCATCTCTCTTAAGGTGACATGTGAAAGATTAAATCTCTCTACCTTTTGTCTGGCTTTTTTAAGCATCTCTGTGGAGAGATCAATACCAGTAACATAACAGTGTCGCGGGTAGACAGGGAGTGAGAGCCCTGTACCTACACCGACATCGAGCACCTTTCTATTTGGCTTAATTTTCATTGTTTGAATTACATGTCTCTGACGTGGATAAAAAAACTGTTTGAATAAAAGGTCATAAAAATAAGAGTAATTCGCGTATATCCTCTTTATACTTTCTATCTGCATAATCATCTCTCCATTCTTAAAAGTAGGCAGTGGGCACTAAAAAAACTGCTAACTGCTTACTAAAATTACTGCGGGGTCAATATCTCCCGTGGGGTAAGAAGTACCCCCTTGATAATATTAATTATCTTTTCACTCAAGGCCTTAAAGGGAATATGGGTAATCTTCGGTTTTGACATCTTACCCTTTATCTCATAATACGTTACCAAAAGCCCCTTTTTTTTATCCCCTGTAAGTATACTCCCCACTATAGGGATACTGTTTATAAGCCTGTCAAGGGCGGCTAATGGTGCTATACAGATCGGAAGAGCGTCGTGTAGGGAAAGAGTGTAGATCTCGGTGGTCGCCGTATCATTAAAAAAAAAAAGGACAGTGAGTGACGTGTAGTGAAACAAA
>CAJVYE010000205.1 GCA_913009285.1 uncultured Nitrospirota bacterium
CCCATCTACTATAATGCATAACATAATGTATAATGGCATTTTAATTCGTTTTTGAATTTTAATTTGTCATTTTACTTTTTAATTTTTACATTTTGATTTAGAACCTCTATCCTTTATCATGGTTAAATTATATATAAAACTTTATTTGGCTAAATAGTTACCATTTTTTTAATCATCGATATGATAATACGGTATTTTTATCAATAAGATAAAACATTAGAATGTAGAAGAGTATCAATCCGATTACCGTAATCAAACTTACTAACCAATTGACCTTTTTCCCTGGTGCTTTATCGGTACTATCCTTTTCCCAAGTTCGATTGTATCTAAATAGAGATACAAAATTATACATCACATAACATTCTACTGCAAAAGGTGGGAATCCTATATAACCCAACAAAGGCATCTCAAAGATCTTTAATTTACCTACAAAAGGAACAGTATAAACCCATTTAGCTGAAGCCCAATAGTTCCAGAGTTCCCATAATGCCCCACAGATTAAGCCTCCCAAAAGCAACAGATAGAATTTTCTGAAAGTCCCATTCTCCCAATCCCGCAATAAGGATCTTCCTCCCCACATGTAGTTAACAGGCTCTAATAGAAACACAAAACAACCCCAGATTAATGCAAAACAATAATCAGGAAAGATTAATGGGGTTATCAGAAAGGTTAAACCAAGAATATAGAATAATATATGAACATTTTTAGTTACTTTTATTCGCTTTACACGATTATTTTTAAAAATACCTGCTGTTTCCAATAATTCTGTGGTCTCGAATACGGCCGGTAGTACAGTAGCAAAGGCAATAAAATATCCCACCCAACGTACCCAGGTATTGGCAGGTAGATTAATATAATGCCAGTTTTTAAGGACAAGGTTAGCTGCCTCATAGATTAGCCAGAAGCAGACCGACCATGCCATTAAAAGAATAAATTCTCTTCTGCGGTTACATAGAAGCGAATTACCTTTCAATTTCTGTTGGATGGGTGTTTTTTTCTGATCTTTTCCCTCTTTAGGAGTTGATAGATAATATATTATACTATCTATGATTAATATATACGACCACCATGCAAAATCGTAAAACCATGTTACAAAGGGCTCGACCCCTTTAAACATAAAAATCTCAGAAGCAACCAAAACAAGGATTCCTATAATCCCATGAATTTTCATATAAAACCTTTTTTTATATATAGGTCTTTTCAATAAATTTAATATTTATGTTATAATTTAACTCGTTATAGAAATTTCCTTTTATTGGGTTGTGGGTTGTACGTTGCGGGTTGTAGGTTATGGGGTGTTAGTTAAACCCGCAACACATGACATATAACTCACAAATTTATATAATATCAGCGATGGTTCAAAGAGTAAAATTAAAAAAAAATTATGAGGATGAGAATCTTGCTCCATATGCTATAAAGGGTAAAGATTCAAAGGGTAGAAGGTATAAGGAAGAGGAACATCCCTATCGTTCTGCCTTTCAGAGAGACAGAGACAGGATAATCCATTCATCTGCCTTCAGGAGACTTGAATATAAAACTCAAGTCTTTGTCTATCACGAAGGGGATTATTATCGAACGAGACTTACTCATACTATTGAGGTTGCTCAGATCTCTCGATCCATAACCAAGGCATTGGGACTTAATGAGGTATTGGCAGAGGCAATAGCCTTAGCACATGATTTAGGACACCCTCCCTTTGGTCATTCTGGTGAAAAGATTCTGGATAGCCTTATGAAAGATCGGGGCGGGTTTGAACATAATAAACAGAGTTTAAGAATAGTAGATGAATTAGAGCGCCGATATCCTGCCTTTAATGGTTTGAACCTCACATTTGAAGTAAGGGAGGGGATAAGTAAACACTCAACAGAGTATGACCATCCCTTAACCTCAGATTCAGAAATGGATTTATCCCCATCTCTGGAATCACAGATAGTTGATTATTCAGATGGTATAGCATATAACAGCCATGATCTGGATGACGGTATAACCTCTGATATGATCGAGGTCAAAAGGTTAGAAGAGATTGCCCTGTGGGAGGAAAACATAAAAAGAATCGAAAAATTATATCACAATATCGATTTTAAGATGAAAAAGTATCAGGTTATAAGGATGATAATAGATCAACAGGCAACCGATTTTGTTAATCAAACCCTGAATAATATAGAGAGATTTAACATCAAATCTGTTAGTGATATAAGAAATAAAGATGGATATATTGCCTCATTCAGTCAAGAGATGGAGAAAAAGAATAATGAACTCAAAAGATTTCTTAAAGCAAATCTTTATGAACATCAACGTATTGTTCGTATGGAGTCAAAGGCTGAAAGATTTATCACTGAGTTGTTCAATGCCTATACCAAAAGTCCTAAAACCCTTCCCCCGGATATATACATGAAAGTAATGGATAACCAAAAGAATAAAGAGCGGCTCATATGTGATTATATCGCCGGTATGACAGACCGATACGCCCTGGATGAATATAAAAAGCTATTTGATCCATATGAGAAGGTATAAAAATGGGCAAAAAAGCAGTTATCCTCTCAAGCGGAGGGGTAGATTCCACCACAACTATGGCGATAGCTAAGAGTGAGGGATTTGATATCTATTCTATGAGTTTTAACTATGGTCAGAGGCACTCCGTAGAACTAAAAAAGGCAGGAGAAATAGCTAAGTTCTTTAAGGCAAAGGAACATATTATAATAGATATCGATCTTAGGAAGATAGGTGGTTCTTCACTGACCGATAATATTGAGGTACCAAAGGATAGGAAAGAGGAGGATATCTTAAGAGGTATCCCCATCACCTATGTGCCTGCCAGAAATACTATCTTTCTCTCCTTTGCCCTTGCCTGGACAGATATAATTGGGGCATACGATATATTCATTGGTGTCAATGCCATCGATTATAGTGGTTATCCTGATTGCCGTCCAGAATATATCCATGCATATGAAAAGATGGCTGAATTGGCCACTAAAAGGGGAGTGGAGGAAAAGAGTAGGAGAATAAAGATTCATACTCCCCTTATATCCTTTACTAAAAAGGAGATAATTAAAAAGGGACTTGACCTCGGAGTTGATTTCAGTATGACCCACAGCTGCTACGATCCAACTGATGATGCTAAGGCATGTGGCAGGTGTGATAGCTGTCAGTTGAGGTTGAAGGGGTTTAGAGAGGCAGGTGTCAAAGATCCGATAGTATACGCCATGGCTCATTAACCATTCCTTATCAACTTATCAATCAGAACGGTTTTATAGATCGGAAGA
>CAJVYE010000206.1 GCA_913009285.1 uncultured Nitrospirota bacterium
AGGTATGCAAGGTCAAAATGCAGGGTGTGTATTGAAGAGTGCCCCAAGGATGCTGTAGAATTGACCACTGAACAGGGGATCAAGATAGATACTTCGAGATGCTCAGGTTGTGGGATATGCCTTTCTACATGTCCAAACGGGGTATTTGAAGACAAAAAGAATAATGATCTTAAAATCATATCCCGTATAAAGGAGATCCTTAAGATATCCTCGAGCAAGATCATAAGATTCAAATGTGATTATGATAAGGGAGAAGGGAATTCTATCTCGATACCCTGTCTGGGTCGCATAACAGAAAATCTTCTGATAGCTGGATTCGTAAATGGCGCAGAAAGGGTTCAAATCAAAAAGGTTGATTGTAATGAATGTGAGCTTAAAAGGGATTTCCCACATATTAATAATACCTTAAGGTTGACCAGACAACTGTGTAATCTTATTGGGATAACGAGGGATTGTATTGAAGAGGTTGAAGATTTTAAAGAAGATTTAGACTCCCATCAAGGGACGATACCCTCTGAGGAATCATTGACTCGTAGAGGTCTCTTCAAGCTCTTTAGAAGACAGGCGGCTAAAACAACAGCAAGTATAATACCGGATATATCTGACCTTATAGCCCCAGAGGGGCGAAAAAATACTAGCCAGCCTCTGGAAAAATGGGAACATCATAAAAATCCAAAGAGGTTATATCTATTAGAATTACTTAGTAATTTTGATGAGTTGCATCCTACTTTAATCCCTTCGGACATTAAACTCCCTTTTGCTAAGATCAATATCAACGATAAGTGCATTGGCTGCAATGTCTGTGAAACAATCTGTCCAGCCGGTGCAATAAAAAGGGTTAAAGCTAATGGATATTTAACCATTAGCTTTGATTCAAGACTATGTATTAACTGTCAAAATTGCGGGGATGCATGTATAATGAAGGCTATTGATAATGATACAACTATCAACCTAAAAGATATCTTATGTGACAATGAAACAGAATTATTCAGAACTAAGCATAAGACATGCAGTGCATGTGGGGATATATTTGTCGGCGTAGAAGGAGATATATGCCTAATATGTTCAAAGAGATCTAATTATTCTTATCTCTAAGATATCTACCGCTCTTCCCCCCATCCTTCATCACTAACATTATATCAGAGATAATAATATCTCTATCAACCGCCTTACACATGTCATAGATAGTAAGAGATGCAACAGCAACCGCTGTTAATGCCTCCATCTCCACCCCTGTTTTACCAATGGTTCTAACCCTTCCCTTTATGGAAATAGTACCTTCTTCAAAGGAAGAGTCAAAAGAGATATCAACACCTGTAATCATAATAGGGTGACACATAGGGATCAAGGAATCAACCCTCTTGGCTGCCATTATACCGGCTATCCTTGCCACCTCATAGACATCTCCTTTTGCCATCTTTTTATCAGCTATCATGGAGAGGGTTTCCCTCCTCATTTTTACTTTACCCTCAGCAATAGCCTCTCTTATGGTCTTCTCTTTTTCACTTACATCGACCATCCTTGATCCACCATTTTTATCAAAATGTGTAAGTTTCTTCATATTTTCGACTCCTTAGGACTCGCTCAAAGATAACTTCACACTCTTCGCATCTCATCTTCAGGCCATCTTTGACCGATCCTCAATCGCAAAATCCTCGAATTAACGCTGTTAGTCCTGCGGTTTTGCTCATTCAGATCAATCAAATCTGACCTAAATCTGAGCGCGAAGAGTGTGAAGTTATCTTTGAGCGAGTCCTTAATGTCCCTTGCCCTCTATCATCTCCACTGCATGAGGAATAATATCTATAATCGTCTCCAGAGATTCCCTCACACCTCTCTCACTTCCAGGGAGATTTATTATCAGGGTATTTCCCCTTATACCAGCTACAGCACGGGAGAGTATAGCACGTCTATTCCTCTTCCGCCCCTCATTACGAATTGTGTCAGAGATCCCAACTGTCTCCCTAATTATAATCTCTTTTGTTGCCTCTGGAGTTACATCACGGGGGCTGAACCCTGTACCCCCGGTGGTTAGGATCAGATCGAGTTTATCCTGATCTGACCAGCTTACCAACTCTTCTTTTATATCCTTTATCTCATCCGGGATTATCTTATATCGCTTTATACTATAAACTTTCTCCTTCAAGAGAATGGACCTCAGTGTCTTTCCACTAAGATCTTCCCTCTCTCCAGCAAATCCCTTATCACTTATGGTCAGGATACCTACATTGATCAAAAGCTTATTCTCCTTTTCTGCCAAAGGTAGGCTTTAAATCTGTGTCATAATTAATATTAAAAAAAGGGTTGTATTCAAGGCCGGTCTTTTTGATGAGGTCATAACTTACATGTTCAACATTAACCTTGGAGAGGAACTCAGATACCTTTAAGATATTCTGTCCTATTGCATCTTGTAGCTTTTCAATCAGTCTTTTCGAATAGAGCGCACAAAGAGGTTCTTTCTTGCCATCTACAACAGGGACTACAGCCTCACTCTCTCCGATGTTTTCTATTAATGTCAAAATTATCGAGGAGTTAAGATATGGCATATCGCATCCGCAAATAAAATTCCATTCGGTCTTACTCGCAATAAGTCCTGAGTATATACCCATTATTGGCCCTTTATCCTTTTTAATATCCCTTACCATAATCACATTGATCCCTTTGAAACTGTAATCATTATCTGAAACAACTATTATATCATCAACAACATCTCTCAGGGTTTCAACAGATCGTTCAATAATAGTCTTCCCATCTATCATTATCATGGCCTTATCAATCCCTCTCATTCTACTCGCCTTTCCACCTGCTAATATTATTCCTGTTATATCCATAGTTAATTGATCTTAATAGTCACCTTTTTCGGATTCTTTACCCCTTTAAGTGGTTTGATTAGTCCTAAGATAGTGCTTTTAAATATTTTATCGACAAATGAATTAAGCTCGATATCTTTCCCATCTACATTTAATTTGACCTTCTTTTCTGTTTTCTCTTTGCTCTCGATTTTGCTGCTCATTAAAACCCCTTTTATCCGAGGCAAGATGCCTCGGCTATTTTCATATATCCCATTATAGGTCAGGCATCTTGCCTGACTAATTTAACAACTGAATCTTTACCTTTGTCCCTTTTTTTATTTCAGTCTTATCTTCCGGTATCTTTAATAATGCATCTGACAGGGCTAATGACAGGAGATTGCCCGAACCTTGATGGCCTGGCATTGAAACAAAGATTGTGTTATCTCTTAGATCGGAAGAGCGTCGTG
>CAJVYE010000207.1 GCA_913009285.1 uncultured Nitrospirota bacterium
AAAATATTGAGGCATATCTTGGTAACAGGGTCCATGATGCCCTTGAAAAACTTCATAAAGACCTGATCCTCTCCCGACTTAACACAGTCAAAGAGCTCATAGAGTATTACAAATCCCTATGGCAAAAGAACTGGCATAAAAATATAAGAATCTCAAAACAAGGCCTTACTGAAAAAAACTATTTTGATACAGGTGAAAGGGCTATCAGGGAATATTATAAACATTATTATCCTTTCACCAGCACAAGGACCCTTGCCACGGAAAAGAGGCTTTCTTTCATACTCAGGAATAATTATAGTATTAAGGGATTCATAGACAGGGTCGATATTACAGAAGACGGGATATATGAAATTCATGACTATAAAACATCTTCAACCCTCCCGGCAGACGAACATCTTGCTAAAGACAGACAGCTTGCGCTATACCAAATTGGTCTAAAGGAACATTACCGCGATGCTGATAAGGTTAATCTTATCTGGCATTATCTTGCCTTTGATAAGGAATTTGTTATTGAAAAGACGAAAGAAGAGCTTGAGGAGATAGAGACAAAAACGGTTGAAATCATTAAGACCATCGAGTCTGCTACAGAGTTTAAACCAAGGGAAAGTCATCTCTGTGGATGGTGCGATTATCCTGAATATTGCCCCACACAGAAACATATTGTAAAGACCGAGACATTATCAACAAAGGAATTTCATAAAGAGAATGGAGTACGCCTTGTGAATCGCTATGTTGAACTGAAGGCACAAAAAGATTTATTTGAAGAAGAGCTTAAGACACTCAGAGAGGATATGATTGCCTATGCCAATATGGAGAACGTCACAAGTTTAAGAGGGAGTGATCACATATTGAAAATAAACCAAAAGGATACCATGAAGTTTCCATCAACTAATGAGCCGGATAGGGTTAAGCTTGAGGGGCTGATAAAGGATGCAGGCAAATGGGAAGATGTATCAATACTCAACACAAACATGTTGAAGAAGGTAATATCAGAGTTAAGATGGGATAAAGAGCTCTTAAAAGGAATCCAGGGGTTTGGAAAACCTGAGAGGGAAATAAGGATAAGTATAAAAAAACTTAAGGAGAAGGCTAACAGTTTATAGCCACAGAGGACACAGAGAACACAGAGTTTAAATTCAGGTGATAGTAGTTTGCTTTTTATATTTCTCTGTGACCTCTGTGTCCTCTGTGGCAAAAATGGAAAAGGAGAAATGAAATGCATTCACTAACGAGAGATTATATTAAAACCAATATAGCTGATTCTAAGATTATCTATAGACGGGGAGAGAATATCTTTCGACTTGGCAATTATTATTTAAAAGAAGCAGATTATGAAAGGAAATTATTTACCTATTTCATAGATGGAAACTATGGCGATTATGATGTAAATGTTGAATTCGATAATGGACATCCCAGCTATTCATGCACCTGTCCCTATCCTGATGATGGCTGTAAGCATACTGTTGCTGCATGTCTTGATATTATTGAACGCGCGGCACGCCGCAAGACCGCTGCTGACATAGATAAATCACAGGATATTATTCCGGAAGATGGATATTTGACCTTTGAAGAGATAAGGGAACAGGCAGTAGAAGACAGAAAGAAAAGCGCAAAGAGCCAGGAATTTCAGATCACACATGGAGAGACCTATAAGGGTGAGCACCTGGTCACAAATGTCAGGGGAAAGGAGTATATAGTAACCTTGCACGATCCTGAAAAAGGGAAGGGCCATTGTACATGCCCGGATTTCAATTCCAATCGTTTAAATACATGTAAACATTTTATAAATACCCATTTGTATGTTAAGGGAAAAAGGGGCTTTCTTTCCCGAATAAAGAAAGAAAAATTCCCTTTTGTCCATATTTATTGGGATTCAAGCAAAGAAAAACCCCGATATTTTTTTGATCGAAGGCTCCCGAAAGAGATATTAGACACATTTCAACATTTCTTTGACGAAGATGGATTGTATAAAAAAGATGACATTGCAGATCTGGATCACCTACTTGAAAGGGTTAGGGATATAAAGGGTGTCAGAGTAGATGGATATATTCTAAGGAAGCTGGATAATCTCTTATTTCAAAGAGAAGTAGAAAAAATCAGGCAGACATATACTCCAGACTATTCCGTTGTTAACGCCGATCTATACCCATACCAGAAGGAAGGGATAGACTTTGCCCTGTTCAGGAAGTCAGCCATTATTGCCGATGAAATGGGGCTCGGAAAGACCCTGCAGGCCATTACCCTGTCTATCTTGAAGAGGGAGCTATTTAATCTTGAGAAGGTCCTTGTGATTACCCCTGCCTCGTTGAAGGAACAATGGAAAAGAGAGATACAAAGGTTTACAAAAGAGAAGGTTACAGTTATTGCAGGAAGCAAAAGCGTTCGTCAGCAGATTTACAGAGAAAACAAGGACTATTTCAAGATTACAAATTATGAGGCTGTTTTACGTGACACCCTGGCCATTAACCGATTCAACCCTGACCTTGTTATACTTGACGAGGCGCAACGGATCAAGAACTTTGAGACCAAAACCCATCAGGCCATAAAATCTATTCCCCATAAACAATCGATCGTGATTACAGGTACTCCTTTAGAAAACAAATTGGAGGATCTTTATTCAATTGTACAGTTTGCTGATCCTGAAATGTTGACTCCGCTATGGGTCTTTGCTGCTGACCATTTTATGTTAAGGAAGGATAAGAAGAACAAGATATATGGATACAAAAATCTCGACTCACTTCACCAGAAGCTTAAGCCCCTGGTCATTCGAAGGAGAAAAGAGGAGGTGCTGGACAGCCTGCCTGAACAGATTACAAATAACTACTACTTAGACCTTACCAGGGAACAGTTAGAGATACACCAGGGATACTTGAGGGTCCTCTTGCCCATCCTGAACAAAAAGTTCCATACACCCATTGATATACGCCGTATCCAGCAATTACTTGCCTCCATGCGAATGGTCTGTGACTCTACCTATCTTATCGACCGAAAAACCAACCTATCACCAAAGCTACAGGAGGTGGAAAGGATATTCTCAGACCTGGTTATAGAGAATAAACGTAAAGTGGTTATCTTTAGTGAATGGACAACAATGACCTTCCTTATTGGCAGGGTCCTATCCAATCTTGGCATCCCCTTTGTTGAATTTACAGGCAAGGTACCGGTAGCCAAAAGACAGAACCTGATAAATGAATTTAATAATAACCCTGAGTGTATGGTTTTTCTTTCTACTGATGCAGGCGGTCTTGGCCTTAATC
>CAJVYE010000208.1 GCA_913009285.1 uncultured Nitrospirota bacterium
GTGTGGTTGATAGAATAGTTTTTTTTTTTTTCAAGCAGAAGACGGCATACGAGATAAAGGAATGTGACTGGAGTTCAGACGTGTGCTCTTCCGATCTCTATTGGGGTGGGAAACAATGGAGAGACATACAATATCAATGCAGATTTTGTTGCATGTCGAATAGCGGCTGCCCTGAAGGCAGAAAAACTTATACTTCTTACTGATGTGGAGGGGATAATCGGTAAAGACAAGTCCCTCCTCTCTACCTTGACTCAGAAAGAAGTAAAGTATCTGATCGATAAGAAGGTGATCCGGGGAGGGATGATACCCAAGGTACAGAGCTGTCTGGAAGCATTAAGCGGGGGGGTAAAAAAGACCCATATTATCGATGGTAGGATCAAGCATGCTGTACTTCTTGAGATATTTACACACGAAGGGATAGGGACAGAGATAAAGTGAGGCCGGGAAATGTCTTCTAAAATTGTTGTAGATGGATATAACCTGATAAGATCCTCCCGATATGCAGGCAATAGATATACGGAGAACTTGGAAGAGGAAAGAGGGCATCTTATATATAAACTAGCTCGTTATCAGGCTATCCGGAGGATACCAATCACTGTTGTCTTTGACGGCTGGCAGGGAGGATATCCAATAGAGACCAGGGATAATATTAATGGAATAAAGGTTATATACTCCAAGCTGGGAGAAAAGGCAGATGAGGTAATAAAAAGGATGGCAGAGAAGTGGAGGGATTCCATGATAGTTATTACATCAGATAGAGGAATTGCAGATTTTGTGGAGAATAGAGGTGCAGCGGTAATCTCATCCCAAGAGTTTGAGAAGCGAATGGAGATAGTAAGCTATCCCGTAAAAACAGGGGATATGATGTTTAAAGATGAAGAGCGTGATAAATATATAGATAGGCCTATAACAACAAGAAAGAAGGGAAATCCTAAAAGACGCTCAAAGATTGAAAGAAGGAAGATGGCAAAGCTCAGGAAACTTTAAGGGCTTGGGAAAAAATAACTTGGCATTTTTCCCCAAACCCTAAGGTTAAGAGACAATGAAATATTCAACAATGGATGGCCTCATAATCATTGCAGGTCCTTGCGTGGTAGAGACAGAAGATATGGTCTTTGAGACCGCTCAAACGCTCAAGGAGATTTGTCAAAAACTTAAACTGCCATTCATATTCAAGAGTTCTTATGACAAGGCAAACAGGACATCTGTAAAAGCCTATCGAGGTCCTGGCAGTGAAGAAGGCCTGAAGATACTTGAGGATGTAAAAAACAGATTTTCAATACCAATACTTACAGATGTACATTCTCCAGGAGAGGCAGTACGTGCTGCTGAGATAGTGGATGTCCTTCAGATACCTGCTTTTCTCTGTCGTCAAACAGACCTCATCATTGCGGCTTCAGAGACAGGGAAGAGAGTAAATGTCAAGAAAGGACAGTTCCTTGCACCCTGGGATATTAAAAATATTATAGATAAATTTACCTCTACCGGAAATACTAACCTGATGATAACCGAAAGAGGGACCTCTTTTGGTTATAATAACCTGATCGTTGATTTTCGGTCATTCCCTATAATGAGGTCTTTTGGTTACCCTGTAATATTTGATGTAACACACAGCTTACAACTCCCTGGAGGAGAGGGGTCATGTTCAGGCGGACAGAGGGAGTTTGCTGAGTCACTTGCAAGGGCAGCGGTCTCGGTTGGTGTTGATGGACTTTTTATGGAAGTGCATCCAGAACCTGACAGGGCACTTTGTGATGGGCCTAATATGATACCACTTAAAGAGGTAGAGGGGCTTTTGAAAACATTAAAAGAGATATATCAGGTGATAAAAAAACAAACTATATAGAATATCGTAAGCGTTCACAGAACACTGAAATTGGAAATTGGAAATTTGTGTTATCATATTTTTGTGCTGTTGATAAACGTATTCAACCTTGGACCAAGTTTTTCAATTACTATTTGGTGTTTTGATTTTTTTCTAATTTCTAATTTCCAATTTCAAACAGTGAACGGTTACGAAGAATTTACCTTTTAATTTGTTTAATTTTGATAGTAGGTATTTGATATTTTAAAGCATATGAATATACTTGAAGAAGCAAAAAAGGTATTATCTGTTGAGGCAAAAGCCATTGATAGCCTTATAGAGAGGCTGGACAGCAATTTTGAGAAGGCTGTGGAGATTATCTATCACAGCAGCGGAAGAACTGTTGTGACAGGGATGGGGAAATCCGGCATAATTGGCAAGAAAATAGCAGCAACGCTCTCATCTACAGGTACCCCTGCTATCCTTCTTCATGCTGCTGAAGCAGGTCATGGTGATCTCGGAATGGTAACAGATGAGGATATTATAATCGCTATATCAAACAGTGGTGAGACTGAGGAGATAATAAAGCTCATACCATATTTGAAGCGATTTAATGTTACCCTAATATCTTTGACAAAACCCAATTCCACCCTTGCCCGGGCATCTGACATTGTACTTGATTCCTCTGTAAAGGAAGAGGCATGCCCTATGGGTATAGTTCCTACTGCATCAACCACCGCAGCACTTGCAATGGGAGATGCCCTTGCAGTGGCACTCATCCTAAGGCGTGGCTTCAGGGAAGAAAATTTTGCCATGTTTCATCCCAATGGCACCCTCGGCAAGAAACTGCTTATAACGGTTGAAGACCTTATACATACCGGAGAAGGTATCCCTGTAGTTAACGTAGATACCCGTATGACAGATACAACGATTGAGATGTCCTCTAAACGGCTCGGCATGACAGTCGTCTGTAATGGTGATGGAAGTATAGCAGGTGTAATAACAGACGGTGACCTCAGGCGTGGATTGCAGGAGTGGGGAGTCAGACTTTTTGAGATGACAGCAGGAGATGTGATGAACCAAAAACCAAAGTTAATCCCAAAGGATATGCTTGCAGCAAAGGCACTTTCATTAATGGAACAATATTCTATAACCTCCCTTGTAGTACCTGATGATAATGGAAAGCCAGCAGGCATAGTCCATCTTCATGATATATTGAAGAAGGGGATAGTGTAATATTTTAGGCGAGGGTTAACTTCTCTACGACTTCATACACCTTTTTCAGTGCCTCATCCAGTTTTGAGGGATTTTTCCCCCCTGCCTGGGCCATATCAGCCCTGCCACCTCCACTGCCATCGACAATGGATGCTATCTCTTTTATTATCTCGCCTGCGCTTAGCCTCTCTGTAAGGTCATTTGTTACACCTGCTGCCAAGGAGACCT
>CAJVYE010000209.1 GCA_913009285.1 uncultured Nitrospirota bacterium
AGAAGAGAGGTGATGCAGGGGAGTATGACAGAAGGAAAAAATTATACGAGATCAATAAATTGGCTGCAGATTATTTTCACAAAAAGCTATTAGAATCTTCAGAAGCGAAAAAGGCGAGGAGTTATCTAAAGAGAAGAGGCATTGATGGTAATACTGTTAACCGATTTCTGTTAGGTTATTCACCTCCAGCATGGGATCATCTATTAAGATATTTTGGGAAGGATGGAATTTCTCCTGAATTATTAGAAAAGGTTGGTCTTGTAATAGCAAAGGAGAAAAAAAGGGGATATTATGACAGATTTCGGGATAGGGTTATCTTTCCCATCTTTAACACACAAGGGATGGTGATAGGATTTGGTGGGAGGGTCATTGATGGTTCTGATCAGAGAGTACCTAAATACCTAAATTCACCTGAGACATCTATCTATAAAAAGGGGAGTAATCTATATGGTTTGAACCTTGCGAAGGAGATAATCAGGAAAGAAGGATTTGTCTTAATAGTTGAAGGGTATATGGATCTGATCGCTTTATACCAGTATGATATAGAGAATGTTGTATCCGTCTCAGGAACGGCCCTGACCGGGGGGCAGGTACTTCTTTTAAAAAGGTACGCTGATAAGGCCATCGTTGTTTTTGATGCTGATTCGGCCGGGAGATCGGCTGTTGAGAGAGGATATGATCTTCTTTTAGAACGCGGTATGAGGTTTAAGGTCATTGACTTGCCGAGAGGGAACGATCCGGACAGCTTTATAAGAAAATGGGGGAAGGATGAATTTTTAAAAAGAATCGAAAAGGCAAAATTTTTCATCGAATATATAGTAGAGAGAATTTCTAAAGAGGGGGATCTTTCCTCCCTTGAAGGACAACTGGATGGTGTAAACAAGATATTACCTTTTCTATCCAAGATCCCCAGTGCTGTAGAGAGGGACAGTTATATATCAACTATAGAGGAGAAGATGGGGATATCCAGCAATGCTCTCTTAATGGAGCTTCGAAAAGCAATATTGCGTCAGAGGAAAGGGGTTGATTTCTCTAACATTCCAGAGGAAGGGAAGAAGGCAGTAGCTGAGCAGAGCTTGATTCAATTGATGTTAATGGACAACAGTAATATCGGAAGGATCAAAGAATATATCTCTAAGGAGAATTTTGAGGATCATAATATAGGTCAGATTGCATCGGTCATATTTGACTTATTTGATAAAAATGAGGATATATCCCCTCAGAAGGTTATTGATCTCCTTTCAGAGACTCACCAAAAGGAGATAGTATCAAGACTTGTTGTGGATGAGATGGAATATGATAATGTTGATAGGGCAGTAGATGATTGTATAAGGGCTGTTAAAAGAAGAGATATAAGGTGTGAAATTGATACCATTAAACAGCAGAGGAAAGAGGCTGTAGAAATGGGAAGATTTGAAGAATATAGAATGTTACAAGAGAGATATATTCAATTAAGACAGGAAATGAGAAGTTAATTTAATAGTATATAGATTTTCAGATAATAAATTACGCAAGGATAGAAGGAGAAATCCGAGTAAGGCGTACTGATTTTATCCGAGGTAAGATGCCTCGGATATTTTCATATGTTCCATTCGCAAATAGATCAGGCATCTTGCCTGACTAATTTAAAGGAGGTCTGTTAAGGATTATGGCGAAGCGTGAAAAGATGAGCGAGGTCAAACAATTGATATCTATGGGTAAAGAAAAGGGGTATCTTACCTATGACGAGGTTAATGATGTCCTTCCTCCTGATCTTGTCTCTCCAGAACAGATAGACGATATAATGATGTTGTTCGGAGAAATGGATATTGAATTAGTCGATTCCTACCAACAAAGCCAGAAGGTTCCTGCGAAGAAGGGTGATGACAAGAAGAAAGCCGGGGGAGAAAAAGATCTTATTTTAGGTGTAAGTGCTGTTACTGTTGATGACCCTGTAAGGATATACCTGCGAGAGATGGGAACAGTCCCTCTTTTAACCCGGGAGGGCGAGATAGAAATTGCCAAGAGGATTGAAGAGGGTCAGGATGAGGTGATTACTGCAGTTGTTAATTCTCTTGTTACTGTTAGACAGATTATTTCAGTGGGAGAAAGGTTAAAAGAGGGAAAGATTTTAATACAGGAGGTTGTGAAGTGGGGTGACGTTGAAGAAGGGAATGGAGATAAGGCGGATGAAGAGACTCGAAGGGTATTAGGATTGATCCGGAATATAAAGGTCAATTATAATAAGCTGAAGAGGCTGAAGAATAGAATATATCAGTCCAGAATGAAGGAGAAGGCGAGGACAAGATATATGAAAGAAGAAAATGTGTTGAAATCGACGATTGCAGGGATAATAAGGGATATAAATTTAGGGAATAATTTGATTACAAGTATGATAGATGAGATTGATGGTTTTGTTAAGAGGATAAAAGAGGGAGAAAAGACGATCAAGAAATGCCAATCTGAACTGGGGATGGAGTGGGAAGATTTAAAGAAAAATCTGGTGAAATGGAAGGGAAAAGAAGTTGTCAAATTAAATGAAAAGAGATACAACATTAATGTCATCCTGGACTATGAGAAAAGGATCAAAAATGCTAAACGTAAGATACGGAGGGTTGAATTAGAGGTAGAGGAATTAAAGGACGTTCTCATAGAGACATTAAAGTCGATTCGTCGTGGTGAGATAAAGAATAAATTAGCGAAGAGGGAGTTGGCTGAGGCGAATCTTAGATTGGTTGTAAGTATTGCCAAAAAGTATACCAACAGGGGTTTACAGTTTCTCGACCTTATTCAGGAGGGGAATATAGGATTGATGAAGGCTGTGGATAAGTTTGAGTATCAGAGGGGCTATAAGTTCAGTACTTATGCAACATGGTGGATACGTCAGGCAATTACACGGGCAATTGCCGATCAGGCTCGGACTATACGTATCCCTGTTCACATGATTGAGACTATTAATAAGTTGATAAGGACATCAAGGCAGCTGGTACAGGAGATGGGTAGGGAACCTACTCCTGAGGAAATCGCAGAGAGGATGGATCTTCCTGTGGAGAAGGTCAGAAGGGTACTGAAGATTGCCAAAGAGCCTATATCTTTAGAGACACAGATCGGAAGAGCACACGTCTGAACTCCAGTCACATTCCTTTATCTCGTATGCCGTCTTCTGCTTGAAAAAAAAAAAAAACATTTAACCTACCCTGTCTCCCCCTCCTTTGCTTCTCCCCCTATCCCTACCCATCTACACCGCTTTGTACTCGCATCTCTAC
>CAJVYE010000210.1 GCA_913009285.1 uncultured Nitrospirota bacterium
TATGCGAACATCTCCTTCTGCCTGTGCAGTCAGGATCAGATAGTATCCTTCATAAGATGGGCAGGGGTTACACCTCTGAAGAATACCTTTCTAAGGTAGATAGGTTAAAATCGCTTATCCCCGGGATAGCCATTTCAACAGATATAATAGTAGGATTTCCTGGTGAGACTGAGGATGACTTTATAAAAACAGAAGAGATATTAAGAAAAGTGGAGTATGACAGTCTCTTTTTATTTAAATATTCCCCGAGACCGGAGACACTTGCAGCATCTCTTCCGAATCATGTATCAACAAATATAAAGGAAAAGAGGTTTGATAAACTCTTAATGATTCAAAGGGAGATTAGTTTGAAAAAAAACAAGGAATTAGAGGGGAGTATCGAAAAGGTGCTGGTAGAGGGGCCTAGTAAGAAGGATCCAGAGAAATTGACTGCCAGGACGAGATCCAATAAGATAGTCAATTTCTATAGCAGTAGAGATCTTAAAGGAGAGATAGTAGACATAAAGATAACTAGAGGGGGATTATATAGTTTAGATGGTGAGGTAATTGAGGGGGGGTGTTAATAATGTTAGAGATGAAGGTTGAAGGGCTTACCCTTGATCCTATAACAAATATGCCTATAATAATATTGAAGGATCTAACCGGTAAAAAGGCTCTTCCTATATGGGTCGGAGTATTTGAAGCAAATGCGATAGCATTGGAGATGGAACAAGTATCCACGCCCAGACCTATGACACATGATCTGATAAAGAATATACTCGATGGACTTAATGCCAAAATAGAGCACATCCTGGTGAATGACCTGAAGGATAATACCTTCTATGCTGTTATTTCTATAATGCTTAATGGTAATAAGTTCAATATCGATTCACGTCCAAGTGACGCCATTGCAGTCGCCCTGAGGGCAAAGGCCCCTATATATGTATCTGAGAAGGTAATAGAGGATGCAAGGAGTATAGACTTAAGCGAAAGTATAAAAGATGACGACTCTGAGCAGTGGAAGAAGTGGTTGGAAAATCTGAGGCCAGAGGATTTTGGTAAATACGAGATGTAAGAATTGCTTCGCGACTCGTTTAGCCTAACTGTTCTGTGCATATATTCGATGAGTATTAGTGAACAAAGTAGGTTAATGAGGGATAATGTAAGAGTATATCTTTTATATTGGCTACCTGTATTAATATATTGTTATATTATATTTTATCTCTCATCTAGAGAGAGTATAACATTAATACCCTCTATTCAGTATATAGACAAAGTCATCCACATGGCCGAATATGGGGTATTGGGTATTCTCCTCTTTAGGGCATTCCAAAAGACATTGACCTATAACAGGAGTACGAGGATTGTCTTATTGTCTATTATCTTTGCTACCATCTATGGAATCAGTGATGAGATTCATCAATCCTTTATCCCCAGCCGCACAGCAGATATCTATGATGCAATTTTCGATCTCTTAGGGGCTGCTATTGCTGCACAGGGCTATTCTCTGCTATCAAAAAAGGTAAAGAAATCAGTAATACAGTTTTCCTAACGAAAATCGAAAATAAATTTGTGGGTGGCATGGACAAACTTGTTTGTCCGTGTTCTTGTGGATAGAGTGGGTATTTTCAGGTGAGATATGAATGAGGCAGTTATTATCAGTGCGGCAAGGACTCCTATAGGGAGTTTTTTGGGGTCATTAAGCAGTATAAAGGCTACAGAACTCGGAAGCATAGCTATAAAGGAAGCTATCCAGCGGGCTGGTATCAGGGGTGATGATGTGGACGAGGTCATTATGGGGAATGTCATTGGGGCAGGGTTGGGTCAGGCACCGGCACGGCAGGCAGCATTGGGTGCTGGACTCCCTGATAGCGTAAGCGCATTGACCATTAATAAGGTGTGTGGTTCTGGATTAAAGGCCGTGATGTTGGCTGCACAGGCAGTCATAGTAGGAGATGCTGATGTTGTAGTAGCTGGTGGGATGGAGAATATGAGCAGGGTCCCTTATATGGTGGAAGGTATCAGGAAGGGATCCAAGATGGGACATAAACAACTCACAGACCTTATAATCATGGATGGACTGTGGGATGTATATAATAATTTTCATATGGGTATGACAGGGGAGTTGGTGGCAGAGAGGTGTAAGATTAGCAGGAAGAGGCAGGATAAATATGCCCACAATAGCTACCAGAAGGCGCTAAAGGCCATAAGAGAGGGGAGATTCCGAGAGGAGATAGTCCCTGTGAATCTCTATCAGAAAAAAGGGAATACTTTGATCTTTGATACCGATGAAGACCCAAGAGAAACGAGTCTAAAGGATCTTGCAAGGCTTGATCCTGCCTTCAAAGATGGGGGGACAGTTACAGCAGGAAATGCCCCTAGTCTAAATGATGCCGGAGCAGCAGTAGTTGTTACAACCGCTGAAAGGGCACGAGAATTAAAGATGAAACCAATGGCAAAGATAATCGGATATGCCTCTGGAGGCATAGAACCGAAATGGGTTATGATGGCCCCCCCCATAGCAGTAAGGAATCTTCTCAAGAAGACAGGTCTATCACTCTCTGATATTGATATCATAGAGTTGAATGAGGCCTTTTCAGCAGCAGCCGTTGCTGTGATCAGCGATCTCGATCTTGACGAAAAAAAGGTCAATATCAATGGAGGGGCAGTTGCCCTTGGACACCCTATCGGTGCAACCGGGACTATTATCCTGGTTAAACTCCTCTACGCCATGAAAAACCTAAATTTAGATAGAGGGCTAGTTACCCTATGTCTCGGTGGTGGAAATGCAGTGGCAATGATTGTGGAAAGGTGATAATTCACCGCAGAGATCGCAGAGTACGCAGAGTTTAAATTCAACCTGTTATAATAATTGTAACCGTTCACGGTTTGAAATTGGAAATTGGAAATTTGTAACCCTCTAATTCGTAAACTCTTTTCATTTTTTTCTAATTTCGTAATAGTTCAGCCACCTTTTCAAAATTATTACGACCTGTACAACCAAAAATCAGCTTAGAATACAGACACATGCTATTTATGTAACCCTTTCAGGGTAATTCGTTTTTTGATTCTTTAGATCGGAAGAGCACACGTCTGAACTCCAGTCACATTCCTTTATCTCGTATGCCGTCTTCTGCTTGAAAAAAAAAAATAAAAACAATAAAAAACAAAAAACAAAAAAAAACAAAAAAAAAACAACAAAACACAATCACCATGATACACT
>CAJVYE010000211.1 GCA_913009285.1 uncultured Nitrospirota bacterium
GAATGGACGCTAGTGAGAAGGAGACAATGGCGAAGAGAGAAAGGAATGGGAATGGAGTTAAGACGTGTGTTTTTTTTTTTTCAAGCAGAAGACGGCATACGAGATAAAGGAATGTGACTGGAGTTCAGACGTGTGCTCTTCCGATCTGATATCCTCTATTCAGGAATAAATATAGAAAACCTGATATAGATACAACAGAAGATGCTCTATATCACAAGTTGATTGTAAGTAAGGAATCCATAGATGCAGCTATCAGTGAGATCGATTTCGATTACAGAACAGGAAAGCTTTCAGAAGAGGACTACCACGAATTAAAGAATCGGTACGAGACAGAGGCAAAGTCCATCATGAAGGAGATTAAATCGGTCAAGGGGAAAGGTGAAAGGTCAAAGGTGAAAGGTGAAAGGGGAAAGGTGAAAGGTGAAAGGTGAAAGGTGGGTGGCATGGACAAACTTGTTTGTCCGTGCAAGAAGGCGAAGAGAAGTATTTTCAGGTGAAAGAGAGGATGGATAATACACGGGCCGATGATTACATAATCGAGGTCTCAGGTGTGACAAAGTCATTTGGTAATATTGAGGCACTGAGAGGGATCGACCTGAGGATAAAGAAAGGAGAGTTTCTTACAATATTTGGCCCCAACGGAGCCGGTAAGACAACCCTTATCAATATCCTTTCCAATCTGATGAAACCTAGCTCTGGCACTGTATCAATAGGTGGTATCAATCTTAACGATGGAGGTGATGCAGTAAGGAGGGATATTGGTGTCATCTCTCATAACACCTATCTATATAATAATCTTACTCCCTACGAAAATATACGATTCTACGGAAAAATATATGGGGTGGATAATCTTGAAGAGAGGGTACACAATGTGATCGAACAGGTAGGTCTGAAAGGACGTATGTATGATCAGGTTGGCACCTTTTCCCGCGGGATGCAGCAGCGTCTCTCCCTTGCAAGAGCATTAATTCATAATCCCTCTGTGATCTTTCTCGATGAGCCGTATACTGGCTTAGACCAACACGCTGCACATCTACTTAAAGTTTTACTAAACAGATTCCACACTGATGAGAACCGGACAACAGTTATGACAACACATAATATAGAAAGGGGACTCGAGATGTGTGATCAGGTGGCGATACAGGTAAGGGGAAAGATATTATACAAGGAGACTTTATCTAAGATTGACCGGGATAACTTTGAAGAGATATATTTTGCTGTTTGCAAAGCTAATAATCAATGAGATTTTTAAAAGACATTTGGGCAATTGTACAAAAGGATATCGTATCAGAACTTCGTACCAGAGAGATATTCTCATCCATGTTTATCTTTGCCCTACTTGTAATAATAATATTTATCTTTGCCATTGATCTTAGTGAGGTGAGAGGAATAGATGTAGCGCCTGGTATTTTATGGGTGGCATTTATATTTTCTGGAACCATAGGCCTGAATAGATCTTTCCTGTTCGAGAAGGAGAATAATTGTTTGGAGGGACTGCTGTTAAGTCCAATGGACAGGAGTGCTATCTACTTTGGCAAGATGCTTGGCAACCTCATCTTCATGATTGTTATGGAGGCATTCACGCTCCCGATTTTTATCATCTTTTTCAATGTCAGCATCTCAGGAAGGATACTGCCGTTGATTCTGATAATTTTCCTGAGCACACTCGGCTTTGTACTATTAGGGACCCTTCTTTCCAGTATGTCTGCCAGTGTCAAGACACGTGATATAATGCTTCCGGTCCTATTATACCCTTTGATTGTCCCTGTAATCATTGCTGCTGTTAAGTCAACAGGTGTATTACTCGAGGGGAAATCCCTGGAAGGGGTGATGCATTGGTTGAAACTCATCATTGTATTTGATATTATCTTTTTGGCAGTATCATTCATGACGTTTGATTATATTGTAGAGGAATGATGGAAGGTGGAGGGTCTAGGCTCTAGGGTGTAGGGGAGGAGATAAAAACATAAACGTAAAAATGGAGATATAAATGAGAAACCTAGGTTATCTTCTAGCGGCGAATATTGTAGTTTGGGTGGTTATATTTGGTTACATCTATAACCTTATGAGAAAGAATATAGGGTTAAAAAGAGATATCAGGATTATTAAAGAGAATCTCGCAAGTGGAAGGAGTAAGGAGTAAGGTGAATGAACCTATCTGAAACAGGAAAAGAAGGTGTCAGCAGATTCCTTGGCTGGTTGACCTTTGTCATGGTATTGGTCGCCCTTATCTTTATATTTCTATATGCCCCTACAGAGAAGGAGGAAGGGGTTGTTCAGAGGATTATGTATTTTCATATCCCATCTGCATGGCTTGCATTCTTTGCCTTCTTTGTTGTATTTATAACCAGTATACTCTTCCTCTTAAACAAGGATCGAAAGTGGGACATCATTGCCCATTCATCAGCAGAGATAGGGGTTATTTTTTGTTCCTTAACACTTATTACAGGACCGATCTGGGGAAAGTCAATCTGGGGGGCATGGTGGGTGTGGGATGCACGCCTCACATTGACACTTATCCTCTGGTTGATATATGTAGCATATCTGATGTTAAGGACACATACAAATGAAGGCTCACAGAGGGCGAGATATGCGGCAGTATTAGGTATCGTAGGCTTTTTCGGCGTTATACTCAATCACTTTTCTGTCCTATGGTGGAGGACATTTCACCCAAAGCCCAAGATGCTTGATATGAAAGGAATAGGATCAGGTCTTGATCCTTCAATGATCGTCACATTAATGGTATCATTGACAGCCTTTACATTACTATATTTTCTCCTGATGGGTCAGAGGATATTATTAGAAAAGATGAGGGATGAGGTAGAGGAGATCAAGAAGCGGCTATAATTTAAATCTATTAATACTTCCTTCCAATTTCTTATAAACCTCGATCAGATTATCCACAAATCCATCCTCGTTATGCTTAATATGAATCACTTCTCTCATCTCATCCGAGACAGATTTTATGTCAGTGATCTTTTCTCTAAGTTTCTCAAGCATAATGTTGATGCTATCTGCCAGATCCTTCACATCATCATGTTTACGTAAGTTAAATTTGATCGTAAGATCTCCTTCTGCTATCTTATCTTTAATATAGATCGGAAGAGCGTCGTGTAGGGAAAGAGTGTAGATCTCGGTGGTCGCCGTATCATTAAAAAAAAGAAAAATAAAAAAGATCGGAAGGCACACGTCCGTT
>CAJVYE010000212.1 GCA_913009285.1 uncultured Nitrospirota bacterium
TAATATAAGTACTTGTAGACATTGAATATTGATAAGACTAGGTTTAATTATGTATTTTTTTTTTTTTTCAAGCAGAAGACGGCATACGAGATAAAGGAATGTGACTGGAGTTCAGACGTGTGCTCTTCCGATCTAATGTGCTGACACCGATAGAACCTGTAGATCCGAGAATTGCTATCCTTTTTTGCATTAATTGTTTCCTCTAAAAATATCCCCTCACCCTAACCTTCTCCCCTTAGGGGCATAAGCATTAACTTAAGGGTTAATTTTATTAACAATTGGCTATTGACAATTCACAATTATCAATTATCCTGAAACGTATACGCTTTAACCTCTTAATTTTCAATTGTCAATGGCCAATGGCCAATTGGTAATGACTTTAAGATGAGTCGTATTACCCTTAAGTTAACGCTTATGCCCTTGATGGGGGAGGGCAGGGGTGGGGGTGATTCAATTTTCATTCTCCTTTATGCCGACTGATAGGCGTGAAGATTTCTCCTAAAGAAAAAGCTTAGTATAATAATATAAGACCGGGGCAGAAAAGAGGATACTATCCATTCTATCCAGCATACCACCATGTCCTGGGATGATATTCCCCGCATCCTTCTCATTAAGATCTCTCTTGATAGCCGATTCGCATAGATCGCCCACCTGCCCGATGATCCCGCACAGAAGAGATGTAATAATACAATCCAGTATTGAAAGTTTATCAAAGAACCATAACTTGGCGAGAAATCCTCCTAAAAGACTACCTACCAATCCTCCAATAGCCCCCTCTACTGTCTTATTTGGGCTGATTGAAGGCGCCAACCGGTGCCTTCCTAAGGCAGTCCCCACATATAATGATGTTGTATCTCCTATCCATGTAACTATAAGTACATAAAAGATCAGTATTTTTCCATTATATGCCCCTCTTAGGAGAATCAGATGACTCATCAGCCACCCCACATAAAATATCCCGAAGAGGGTGTTGGAAAGCCCTTCGATAGTGACCTTAAACCCATCCTTGGAGAATAGTCTATATATCATAACAGATATAATGATCATGGTGATAGCAAGATCTACTATCAACCTTTCTTTTGAGGAAGTTTTTTCAAACTCTCCAAGGAATATACTTAGTGATATCAGCCACCCACAAATTATCCCCCATTCCCTAAAACAGGGTTTTCCCCCTCTCATCATCATCCCGTAAAATTCAATCAATCCAATAATAAGAACAATGCTTACAAGGATGAAGAAAATCAAGGAGGATCCATAATTTATTATTACAAAGATTGCCGGGATACCTATTACTGCACTAATAATTCTCTTCAAATTAACACCTATAACTGTTCATCTGTCAACCCGAATCTTCTGTTCCTCTTCTGGAAACTCAGTATTGCTTTTAAGAGGTCGTTTTCCCTGAAGGCAGGCCATAGAACATTGGTAAAATAAAGTTCAGTATAAGCTATTTGATAGAGGAGAAAATTGCTTATCCTGAGTTCTCCGCTGGTTCTTATAAGTAGATCTGGTTCTGGTAATCCAGATGTAAATAGATATCTACTAAGGAGGGAATCATCGAGATTATCAATAGAGGTCTTTCCTTTTTTTATATCAGAGAATAATTTCTTGATAGCCTCTATTATCTCCCCTCTTGATCCATAACTTAATGCCAGGGTCAAGATCATCCCATTGTTCTTTTTTGTCTTATCCTTTGTCTCTTTTATTACATCTATAGCAGATTTGGGAAGATTGTCTATTTTTCCAATGGTATTAAATCTGATATTCTCTTTTAGCATCCGATTGAGCTCTTTTCTGAGAAATCTCTTTAAGATCTTCATAAGGGTATCTATCTCTTCCCTGGGTCTATTCCAGTTTTCATCAGAAAATGCATAGAGAGTGAGTGCTTCAATACCGAGCTTACAGCATTGTATAACAATCCTCTCAACAGATTTAACACCAACTCGATGTCCCATAACACGTGGCAAGAGCTTCTTCTTAGCCCACCTGCCATTCCCATCCATGATAATCGCAATATGCCTGGGGAGCCTATCTTTGTCTATCTTATTGAGTAAATCTTTATCTATCATATCGAGTTACGGGTTACGTGTTGCGGGTTACGTGTTATGGGTTTAAACTCGTAACTTGCAACTCGTAACTTTATTTATTATAGAATCTTTTTTTAATTTGGCCAAGTATATAAAAATAGCTTACAGATTATCAGGTTATAATAATGTAGGTATGAGGTAGAGGATGGGTCTATGTTCCTAAACTTCTAAGACCTCTTTTTCCTTTTTTGTAACTATATCTTCAACGTCCTTAATAAATTTATCCGTGGATTTCTGTACCTTTTCATGTGCACGATGAAAATCATCTTCAGATATTTTTTTTTCCTTCTCTAATGACCTTAGGGTATCGTTAGCCTCCCGCCTGATGTTTCTTATAGTAACCTTACAATCTTCAGCCGACTTTTTTACTATCTTTACCAATTGTTTTCGTCGTTCTTCAGTAAGGGGTGGGATAGGTATGCGAATGATCTTACCATCATTGGAAGGGGTCAAACCTAGATCAGAGGCCAAAATTGCCTTTTCTACTATGGGGAGTATGGAGATATCCCATGGCTGGATAGTTATTAACCGACTCTCTGGCACAGCAAGGGTTGCGATTTGGTTCAGTGGTGTGGAATTTCCGTAGTAGTCTACATATATACTGTCCAACAAAGCTAATGAGGCCCTTCCTGTTCTGATAGTGCTTAGCTCCTTTTTAAAGGCGTTGATAGAATTCGCCATCTTCCTTTCAGCATCATCATAGACCTTCTGAATCATTTTTAGTTCTTTCTCCACACTGTGGTACCTATCTTCTCTCCCATAAGTATCCTTTTGATATTACCATTTTCCATGAGGTTAAAGACTATAATCGGAAGATTGTTATCCATACAGAGGGATATTGCAGTAGCGTCCATTATCTTGAGCCCTTTTTTAAGTACGTCGATATAGGTCAAAGATCGGAAGAGCACACGTCTGAACTCCAGTCACATTCCTTTATCTCGTATGCCGTCTTCTGCTTGAAAAAAAAAAAATTACAAAAAAAAAAAAACAAAAAAATTAAATATTTTAGATCGGTAATTTTGCGCATTATGCTATATCATAAGGTGTCTCCATTCTCCTCACTATTTGTGTCTCTCTCTC
>CAJVYE010000213.1 GCA_913009285.1 uncultured Nitrospirota bacterium
TATGAGGATCTTTAATCCTGTAATCAGCACTCAGATCAATAACCCTTTTGCCGGATTTGAGAAAGGTAGGGATAACAGACATCGCCTTTTTATGAGGAAGTGCTGTAAAGATAAGATCACTATTATCTGTTATCTCCTCTGGTAAAAGTTTTTTATACTTCATATCGACCCAGCCCGAAAGGGAGGGAAATATGGATGATACAGGGCATCCTGCATTCCTCTCTGATGTAAGGATCGATACATTTACCTGAGGGTGTCTAGATAATATCCTAATAAGTTCCAGACCTGTGTAACCGCTGGCTCCAGCTATTCCTACATTTATCATTTCTCCTCTTTCGTATTTAAGTCGGACTAATTGAAAACTGATAAAAATCAAAAATTAAAGATAAAAAATCAAAAATGAATAGAGAAACAAATATCTGCGAAAAAGCTTGCTATAAATCAGCCACTTACGCAACCTGAAAGTTGCGGCTACCCTGTTTTGAGGTTTTTGCAGTGGAGTCAACCTTTCTTTACCTAAAGCCCAAAAAAAAAAGGTCATGAAGAGACCTTTTTTTTTGGCTTCTATCCTTTCAGCAGATGTATAATCTTTTATCTCTTTGAGAATTGGAACTTTTTTCTTGCCCCCTTCTGACCGTACTTCTTCCGTTCCTTGATACGGGAGTCTCTTGTCAGGAAACCACCTCTCTTCAGAGTAAGGCGTAGATTTGGATCAGACTGAAGGAGTGCCTTGGATATCCCATGTTTAATAGCATCAGCCTGACCTGACATCCCACCCCCCTTGACAGTGGCGATGATATCAAACCTTTTTACTGAATTAGTTACAACCAGAGGATTTTTTACCACTATTCCCAGGCATTCTCTTCCAAAGTATTCATTTAACGGTTTTTTGTTTACCGTAATATTTCCATCCCCAGGCTGTATCCAGACCCTTGCAATGGCTGTTTTTCTCTTCCCTGTACCATAATATATCTCTTCTTCCATTTAACCATCCTTTATCTATTAATATTTAATACTTCCGGCATCTGAGCATCGTGGGGATGTTTTCCTGATGCATAGACCTTAACCTTCTTAAGCATACTCCTTCCAAGTTTGTTTTTTGGAAGCATCCCTTTTATCGCATGTTCCAATATTGCCTCTGGTTTTTTCTCAAGTAGTTTCTTTGCTGTAATAGATTTTATTCCCCCAGGATAACCTGTATGATGATAGTATACCTTATCCTTCCACTTATTGCCTGTCAGTACAACCTTATTTGCATTGATGATTATCACAAAATCCCCTGTGTCCACATGTGGGGTAAAGATCGGTTTATGTTTCCCGCGCAGTATTTTTGCCACCTCGCTCGCTAAACGGCCGAGTATCTTTCTATCGGCATCGATGAGATACCATTTCCTCTCTACATCTGTTATTTTTGCTGAATATGTCTTCACAACAATCCTCTTTTTAACTTTAACTCCTTTGCAAATATCCCGAAATCGGTAGCCGCAGGCTTTAGCCTGCGAAAAAGTTGCTATAAATCAGCCCCTTACGCAACCTATAGGTTGCAGTTACCCCGTTTATGAGGTTTTTGCAGTAAATTCATGTTTAGTTTACTATTTTACTTATAATTAGAACTTTGTCAAGAAAAACGTTGATTTTTCTCTTACTATTTTAAACTCTGTTTATATCGCTTTGTATTTTTAACTACAGAAGATATTACATTCAATATTAAATTAAACCAGTTATCACGTCAACCTAAAAAAATGATGATCAGTAACTTTCTGAAAACTAAGGAGTTACGTCTTGTAATATTTGTATCTTGACTTTTTATCCTTTTATTGCTAAAATGTTCATTTAATTCCTGTTTGTAATTCAGGAAATTAACCCCATTATGATCCCATTGATGATCGAGAGATATAGGATTTTCTGATAGAACTCAAATTTTAGGATAATGGAGATTATCCTGTATAATGATTAAGTGGTGTGGTTATATGGAAATCTATAGATAAGAATATTAAAGAAGTAAGAACTTATTAATAAAAAAAATGAGGTTGGTTGATATGAATAAGAAAGAGTCTATGCCCCGCCCAACAATTTTGGTGGTAGATGATAATGAAAGCATAAGGGATACCCTTGAGGCCATATTAAAGAAGGACTATACTGTTATTAAGGTAAGAGATGGAGAAAAGGGCTTAAGTATAATTAAAGAGAGGGAAGTAAATGTCATACTCCTTGATATAAAGCTACCGGGAATGGATGGGATAGAAATACTTAAAAAGGTAAAGGAGCAGTATGAGGATATTGAGGTTATCATGATCACAGTTGTGCAGGAGGTAGAAACTGCCGTCAATGCAATGAAATTAGGTGCATACGATTATATTACCAAGGAATTTAGTTACGATGGAGTAGTAAATTTAGTCAACAGGGTTATAGAAAAGCAGAGGAATTCAAAGGAGTTACTCTATCTCCGCTCTGAGATGGAACATTATATAGATATAGGTTTCATTATAGGAAAGAGTCGAAAGATGAAGAGGGTGTATGATGTTATACATAAGGTAGCAAGACTCCATACTACAATACTGATCATGGGTGAGAGTGGGACCGGCAAGGAACTAATTTCAAGGGTTATTCATAAAGAGGGTTGTAAGGCTAATAAACCTTTTGTGGTAGTAAACCTGGCAGCAATCCCCGAACACCTTACGGAGAGTGCCCTCTTCGGACATGAAAAGGGTGCCTTTACCGGGGCGTTGAAACTACATTTTGGAAAATTTGAGCTTGCAAATGAGGGAACGATCTTCCTTGATGAGATAGGAGAACTGAAATATGATCTGCAGGCAAAGTTATTGAGGGCTATCCAGGAAGGCGAGATCGAGAGGGTAGGGGGGAATAAGACTTTAAATGTTGATGTCAGGGTCCTTGCCGCAACAAATGTAGATATTGAGAAACGGGTCAGACAGGGGAAATTTCGTGAAGATCTCTTTTATAGATTGAATGTCATTCCTATAAGGTTACCAGCTCTCAGGGAGAGACTGGAGGATATCCCACAATTGGTAAATTTTTTTATAGATAGATATAACAGTGAATTCAAAAAGAATATAAAGGGAATGACAGATTCTGCCATCGAGATACTGAGTTGTTAAGATCGGAAGAGCACACGTCTGAAC
>CAJVYE010000214.1 GCA_913009285.1 uncultured Nitrospirota bacterium
GTATCTGGCTCGGTTTGCAACGATTAGATGACATCACAGCAACCTGGAAGATATTGGCACCATTCGTCCCACAAATCACACAACCTACAGTGTCCAGCAAAACAGATTATGGGTAACGTTCAGTTTGAAAAAGGGGGGGAAGGGGGGATTTATTCAAATAAATTTATAGGCATATCCGCTTGACTCCAGTAACTACAATATGTGGTGTATCCGCACGAAGAACTACCCCCATAACTGGTGGCTACTTGAGTCAAGCGGATATGCCTATAAATTTAACCGCCTACGGCGGGACTTTTCGACCTGTGTAGTTAGATTTTCAGCCCTGTAAGGGCGAAAGAACCTAGCCAGAGGCGTAAGCCTCTGGAAAGTTAAATAAAAAATTAAAGCCCTGTAGGGGCGACAGATTTTGGTTCCATAAATATCACTCTCTATGTCTCGGTACTTCTGCGATAATACAATCACGCTATTTTTGCGCAAGCCCTAATATTCATTATTGAATCTCTACCTTAGTACCTTAGTAAAACTCACCGCATCTGCAATGACCCAGGAGTCAGCGCTATCTGATAAGGCCACATTTTCATTACCATTGTCATTAAACTCAAAAATCCCCAGACTCAACCATTGACCACCATTTTCACTCTGGTTCACCAGTACTGTAATAGAATTACCGCCATGGTTAATGGTAAATTGTGCATTGGTAGCAAGGGCCCTGCTTATTGGATACCATACCTTTACCTCATATAAACCAGAACCATCAGTTAACTCAGCAGACCAGGTGGCTGTGCTGCTGCCATCTCCAGCAGCATGATAATGCAGGTCTTCTCCATAGCCAGAGATACTCGCTGCTTTATCATATCTTCCCCAGACACCTTCCACGCTAAAGCCAGAATCGGCATTATCCACAATACCATCAGGTAGTATAAACATTACCGCATCAGCGATGACCCAGGAATCTGCATGGTCTGTAAGGGTTATATTTTCTGTAGCATCATCAGCAAACTTATATACCCCAAGGCTGATCCACTGACTGCCATTTATGGTCTGATCCACCTCTACTGTAGTGGAACCATCAGCGTGATTGACAGTAAATGGCGCATTACTGGCAATGGTTGGGCCTGCTAAATACCATACAAATACCTCGTAAATACCAGGACCATTGGGTAACTCAGCATTCCAGATGGCCTTATTGTCGCCAATGCCACCACCAGCATGATAACGGATGTCAAGGCCATATTGACCGGTTATGTCAGGCGGGGGTGCTGTAGCCCAGCCACCAACTACACTGAAATTAGGGTCATTGTTGTCAACAATGCCATTTAGCTCAAATGCTTCGAATCCTCTATGCAATGTAGCTAACTCTGTAAAAGGATTTATGACTTTAATATCCCATTTGCCAGGATCAAGGCTGGCTGGCACTGTTGCGGTAATCGTTGTATGATCTATAACCTGAACATCTGTACAGGGCTTTGGTGTCCTTATTATATGAAGCCCTGATTCATCATCAGCCACATATACATACTCCCCTGAAACGAAGACACTTCTAGCTTGATCAGGGGTATCCACAGAGCCGATAATCACTGGAATTGTTCTATGGCTTATCTCTATCACCTGAAGGCCCCCAAATTTCCAATCAGCCACATAGGCATAATTCCCTGAGACGAAGACATTGTGAGCAGCATCAGGGGTATCCACAGAACCGACGACAGCGGGATTTTCTTTAGTTTCTTTAACACTGATATCTATCACCGGAAGGCCTGAAGACTTATCAGCCACATAGGCATAATTCCCTGAGACAAAGACATCATAAGCAGAATCAGGGGTATCTACAAAGCCAATGATCACAGGGTTTGCCCTATTACTTATATCTATCACCTGAAGACCCTGTCCCAAATCAGCCACATAAGCATAATCCCCTGACACAAAGACATCATAAGCATAACCAGGGGTATCCACATAACCCTTTATGTATGGCAATGAACTATACATGAGAGACACCCTCGCGCCTTGTTGAAAACCTGTTCCATTTATAGTTACTTCAGTTGTGGAACTGTTTGGCCCGGAGTTCGGTGTTATGGAATTAACAGATAATACAGACTGTACCTCTCCTGAAGCTAATGATTCTCCATCTTCATAACCTTGCTTAGAGGCATTGATGGTAATGATAGTCGGACTTGACTCATTTTGAGGAGTCCAGTTATTGGCATAAATCCCGTCACCGCTCTTTTCATCATTATGTTCACCGTCATCGTATAGAATTATTGATGAATCACCATTGCTGAAACTTGCCATTACATGGGCATCAGTAACTATTCCATCTCCAGCTGCTCCAACAAAGACCTTTATCAGTGTTGTCTCTTCACGTGCTACTGTAAAATCATCGCTGGGTTCTCTGATAAAAACCCTGATTGAATTGGATGAAACGGTTAAGGCATTATAAATATTCAGCCTGCCTTCGCTGAAGACCTTGCCATCTAAAGATGGAATAAGATCTGTGGTATATACAATACGATTTTTAATCCCTATATTATCTACATTATCTCCATATTGTGCCCAGATCAGGGCGGCTGCTCCAGAAACATGAGGTGCGGCCATAGAAGTGCCGCTCAAGAATCCATAGGAATTGCGAGGTAATGTGCTGTAGATATCTAGTCCCGGGGCTCCGAGATCAACAGATGTCAGGCCATAGTTAGAACTATCGTCATTAGAGAAGATGGCCAACTGGTCATTATGATCGGTTGCTGCCACAGAGATTATATTCGGAAGATCATAACTTGCTGGATAAGAGGGAAAAATATCATTATTCCTACTCTCATTTCCTGCCGAAGCAATAAAGAGTGCACCTTGGCTATTTGCGTAAAAAATAATATTATAAAGGCCCCAACCAAATCCTCCCCCACCCCAACTATTATTCAATATCTTCGCACCATTATTTATAGCATAATAAATAGCACTTATTGCAGCAGCAGTAGTACCACTTCCGTTTGCATTAAGAAATTTGACTGGCATGATACGGGTATGCCAGTTTACACCAACTACCCCTATACCATTATTTCCCACTGCAGCGATTGTTCCCGAGACATGGGTACCATGGCCAGGCTCATTGTCGTCCCAGGGATTGTTATTATCAGCTAC
>CAJVYE010000215.1 GCA_913009285.1 uncultured Nitrospirota bacterium
GGAGTTGAAGTGTGACTAAAAAAAATCAAAGGAAACGGGATGGATATGTTGTATTTTTTTTTTTTTTTAGTTTTGTTTTTTTTTTCAAGCAGAAGACGGCATACGAGATAAAGGAATGTGACTGGAGTTCAGACGTGTGCTCTTCCGATCTCCAAGAGACATTTAACTAAGCGTTTAGCCTCTCTCTCTGAAACTGAACAATTCTTTTATGAAGGGTATAAAAGAGGACAGGCACCACTGGCTTTACCCTCTAAAGAGCTTTCTTCCTTCTTGGCTGTAGACCCGAAAGGGATGATAGAGGCTTTGACAGATCTTTACGATTCGCATAAGAAGTGGGACTATGGGACCTCTGGGAAGGGAGAGGACTTCCTCAGAAACCTCTGTATATCCTGCCTTTTCGCTACTACTCCCGACTGGATAGCCAACAATTTGCCTGAAGGGTCGGTAGGAGGAGGGTTTACTTCTCGATTTATTCTTGTCAGTGGAGCAGAGAATTATAAAGACGTATCTTGGCCTCCACCACCTGACCCAAAGATCTACAAACGGTTGAAGAAAGATTTGGAAAGGATAAGTCATATCGTAGGAGAGTTTAAGGTAGAGCCGGAGGCTCGAGAGATCTATGATAAGTGGTATGAGAAGATAAGACCTTGGGCAGAAAGTATAGGAGATGCAAGGCTTTATAATAACTTTTCTCGTGTTCACGTTCAAGCTATTAAAACTGCCATGCTTCTCCATATAGCAAGAAAGGATTCCTTAGTCATTGAGGCTGTGGATATGAAGAAGGCTTTAATCTTAATCAAGGACATTTACGACCATGCTTCTGAAGCCTTTGCAGGACATGGGAAGAGTCCTCTGGCTGTGGTTATGGACAGAGTTATAAGGACTTGTAGAGATTTTGGAACTATTACAGCAGGAAGGCTGTTAAAACTTAACTATCGGGATGCAACTAAGAAGACTATTACGGAAATTCTTGAAAACCTTGAGGCTATGAAGATGATTAGCATTGAACATTCAGAAGAGACAAGAACAACTTTTGTTAAATGGATAGGGAGGAGGTGAGAAGATGGAGGTACCTTTTAATATATATATAGACCATGCACCAGACAGAGATGCTATAAGAATAACTTTTAGCATCTATGTTAAGTTTCCACATACTTCATGGGAGGAAGGCCAATATATTTATGCAGTTTACTATGAGTATCCTACAACTACTAAACAGGAGAGAAAAGAAGAGAGAAGAAAGACCATAGATAATCTGTTAGAATTATTTATAATCTACTACGACGAAGGTTATACAGAAATAGTGGAGATAGGAAAAGCTTTGGGTAAAATCTAAGGAGAAAGAAAATAATATTACCACTTAACTATGCTAAGGAGAAAAGAGATGAAGATAAAGAAAGTCTTAGAAAAGGCAAGAGAGGTCCTTCTAATGGAAAGGATGAAAGAGAATAATCAGTTTAGTTTTCAATATATAAAACTGAGTGATCAGCTAATTTTGATAGACAACTTGATAGAAATCTTTGAAAGAGGAGAGGAGGATAGAGAGGGAGATGGAAAAACAAACCTAACTTTTATCGACAACCCTACTCCGAAGAAGAAAGCAGAACTTAAGGGTAAAGCCCAAACCAAAACCCCTCAAGAGAAAAGAATGATGATGAAGAAGGGGATGCCTATCCACTTTTACGGTTGCCGGTATAAGGTTATAAGGGTAAGACCTAATGGGAGAGTAGTTCTTCAGTTTAAGGGGTTTTTAAAAGAGGAGGGGGAGGAAAAATGATACCAGTAATGCAATCTGATATAACTTTCAAAACAGGAGACTGTTTTAGTGCTTGTATAGCTTCCATTCTTGAAGTTCCCTTGGAAAAAATTCCTAATTTTCATTTTCCAAAAGGTTCAGACTTTGAAGATAATGTTCAAGAATGGTGTAAAACTCAATCATTTGCCTTAGTAAGTATATCAAACATAGAAGATGATCTCCTCGCTGATTGTTGGATTATAGCTACAGGAAAAAGCCCAAGAGGAGATGAAGATTGGCATAGACATGCTGTAGTTTGGAGGAATGGGAAAGTGGTTCATGACCCAAATCCAGATCGAGTAGGACTTGAAGGAGAACCCGAAACTTGGTCTATCTTTGTACAGAAAGACATGAAGGGAGGTTTAAGATGAAAAGAATAATACAAATAGTCTGTGGAGGTTCAATGATGCTTGGACCTATGATTTACTATATAGGTTGGCAACCAGTTGTACTTGTAATACTTTTTGTTGTTGGTACGCTTATATTCTTAACAGGTTTAAAGACATGAGATAGAGAATTATGACTGTAGAACAACTAATAGAAGAGCTGAGTAGGCTCGTTAATCAAGGGTCGATTAGCTCATTGGCAGAGGTTAAGTTTTACCATGAGCCTTATTTTTATGTAGAAAAGAAATTTGACTTAGTAGTATCTCACGCAAATATTGTCTATCTTGTGATTGAAGGATAAGTTAATCTTTCTTCAGCCTCAAAAAGGCCCTTGCGAATCCATCCCAGCCCTCTTCCTTCGCCCCTTTATAAAAGGCCTTAAGCTGCAATCCTCCGGGGATAAGGATGGCTGAGCTGTCCAAAATTGCCTTAGCATGTCGGGAAGAAACCTTAGGGGTCTGAATATTAGCCATAGCTGCAGCTGCATGGTAAATGGGAGACCAAGCAGGAGGGATCATGAACTCATTAAACTCCTTAGGAAAAGGCCCCAGACCTATAGACCTAATCGCCGTACTCTTCCCCCATATAGGCTCCATCATCATATAGGCCATAGACTGAGAAAGAGTAGCAGTTAAAGCCCTTTCTGCTTTAACCCCTATACTTCCCGTTACTAACCACTTTTCCATAAGAGTCCCGTAGTTCATCCACCAACTTTGAAAGATAAACCCCGTTCTCCCAATGGCTCCGTACTTCCTAATCGCTACTGGAGCCTCAGCAGCACCGTAAAGGTACTGGGTATCTGCAATTACGTCAAGTATATAGGTCTTTTTTGCCTCAATAAACTTCCCCCTATGGAGGAGGTCTTCAATCTCAGACTTAACCCAACTATGTCTCCCACTCAATCCCATCTTTTTAGAGAAATAATTAACCATCAGATCGGAA
>CAJVYE010000216.1 GCA_913009285.1 uncultured Nitrospirota bacterium
AAACCAACACCTTCCTTCTCCATCCATTTGCCAACCGAGATGTGGCAAATTGGGGTGCCGCTCTTGGTTGTGCTTTTGATACTTGCCTTTATTGGTTCTTTCGGTTTGTAGATTGGTATGTAGTTGTTGGAATACCAATACATTACATCTAAAACAAATCCCAACACTTACAGGCCATGTAAGGAGGGATAAAGTAGACATCACACTCCTGATATCTTTTTGGGGTGAGGAGGTTGTTACAAACTTATTGATATTAATACCTTTTTCCACCCAGAATTGCTGAGGTTGTTAAAAAATATTGACAAACCTATTTACCTATAGTATCATATGAGTAAATACTCATATGAGCTATAGCTAATACAATATGACTACAGGAATAGAAAGACTTGCAAGGATTTTTAAAGTTCTGGGCGATCCCAACCGTCTCGATATTGTTATGTCAATTGGCAAAGATTCCCATTCGGTAACCGAGATTATCAATACCACCGGGCTGTCACAGACGCTTGTCTCTTTTCATCTGAGGGCACTTCGTAAGGCTGAAATTGTCAAAACCAAAAGAAACGGCCCTTTTATTTACTATAGCCTTTCTGAACCAGCACTTATAGATATTATTAATGTCCTTTCAAATACTATCAATCCTAAAGGATTGATAGTAGAAGAAATAGACGAACTCATCCCGAATAAAGGGTGGGAAGAACAAAAGAGGTAACAGATGAGAGATGAGGTCCTGGCATTGAAGAATAAACATTGAAAGGAGGGTGAACAAAGATGATTAAGTTGTGCGAAGAGATGATGCAGAAGATGATGGGTGGTATGACAAAGCCAGAAGATATGGCGAAGATGATGAACACAATGATGGAGAAGGTATTCAAGGAAATGAAACCAGAGGATAAAATGGCCTTTATGAAGAATATGATGCCTAGATGTATGAACATGATGTTTGAAAATATGAGCTCTGAAGACCGAAAGGCCTCTCAAGAGAATTGATAAAGGAGTGTACGGATTCAGGTGTGAATCCGATAGCGATGAATAGTAAAGAAAATAAAAAACAATGAAGGGAGGTGAATTTTATGGATAATGACAAGATTGAAGATATTCTATCAAACATGAGTCCTGTTTTAAAGAAGGAGCTTCTCAACAGTCTGGTGACTTCCCTCATGAATGAACTGAATGAAGCAGAAAAGAAAGACTTACTCCAGACAGTTCTCATGGGACAGAAGGAGAGCCGGGAACTTGCCGTAATGGTGGAGCATTGAATACAGGAGTGTACGGATTCAGGTGTGAATCCGATGGAGATGAGCAAGGAGGTTCTTTCGGCTATAAGCTATTCCTATGAACTGGCTACTTATTCTACCCCAGAGCTGAGGGGACTCTTTAATGACTGGTTGGGAGAGATTGAACAGGAGGTTTTAGGGTTTCTGAAAGATAGGAATAAGGTTGACCCTGACGAGGTGGCTCAGCACCTCAAGCTGAGGCGTGAAAGCATTATCTTCATCCTGAGCAAATTAGCCCGGGAAGACAAAATCAATATGCAGGCATCAGGAACTGAGAATACGTAAGGGGCGTTATTGTCTCTGCCTTTATCTTTCATCTTATTAAAAAGAGGAGGGTGGATATGAATTTAATGAACATTAAAAAGTGTTTATCTAACAGTTTACTATTATTCCTAATAGTAGTAGTCGGTGTCTTATTTGCCGGCTGTACCAAGTCAAATAGTATTATTGTAGATAAGGCATGGCTGGATGAGAATCTGGGTGGAGATGATAAGAAGATTAATACCCAGGGATCAGAAGACCCCTCAAATCCCCCTGTGCTCTTTATAGCCATTACAGAAGATGAATTGCCATCCCCATCTCTTGGAGCTAATTATAACGATTACCATATAGGAAAGAGTGATCCAGATGGCAATATAGTATGGGAGGCAATCAAAGTTCCCTGGCCATTTATAGATCCTGTTACTAAAGAAGCTAAACACCTCCTCCCTGATTTTGAGCTCTATACAATGAAAGGTAGTGCGCGTTTAAATTGGGATTATGGTGATCCAGAGATTAATAACGACGGGACCTGTAATAGGGTTGATCCTGGTTTTATTAGTCAGGCAGATCCAAATTCAGTGGTATGGATATTTGAAGAATTAGGGATCACCCATGGTGTACCATCAGACCCAAGAAACGACATTGATCTTATCTTTTATGTACAACAGATATACAATCATGATGTCCTTTATGCTGCATATCTCTACTGGCTCCTTGAGCTTTACGGTTATCCACCAGAGAAGATGCATATCCTCGATGGGGGGTTGAAAAAGTGGGGACTACTAGATGGAGGATCTTATGTACAAAACAGTACAGGCCCGGAAACAATAGACCGTGGCGCCTTTATTCCTGAGGTAAGAGAAGACATATTTGCAGATAAGACCCTGGTGCAGGCAATATCCTCGGGTAAGATTCATGGGGCTATACTTTTTACAGGTATAGGGCAATATGATCCTAGAGATCCCCTACTGGCAGGAGGAATATCCCAATGGCCTATTGAACCAAATTGGTGGGACCCTTTGCAGGATTATTTAATTCCGGGTGTTGAGGTGTTGTATGAATGGAAGGATTCAATGGATACAACAACAAGTGGATGTTCGACTCCTACAGACCTATGTTTATGGAGGAGGGATGCGGTTGGCAATATCCAGATCAACCCGGATATAGAGGCCTACTTTACTGCTAATAATATCGGAAAGAACGATCCGATCATAGCCTATTGAAGTTGAGAGGGCGCTGCCTCGGCACATAGTTATGTGACCTTAAAAGCTCTTGGATATACAAACGTTCTTAATTATGGCGGTGGGACAGATGATTGGCTCTTTTCTACTATGGCTGATCATATGCAGAACCTCGATGATCTTTCTCCGCCATTAATCCGTACATGGGAAGATAGCCTTGATGGTCCCGGGATTGGAGACGGGACTATTATAGTAAATAATACTGTGGCCATGAGGAGTGGCGAGTGGAGGGCAATAGGTGATCCAGACGAAAAGATACGTACAGATGGGCTTGTAGATCACCATGGCCAATTTGCTGCAGCCATTATTCTTCAGATCGGAAGAGCACATGTCTGAAC
>CAJVYE010000217.1 GCA_913009285.1 uncultured Nitrospirota bacterium
GATACGAGCGACTAGAATGGTGATATGATAGACTATATTGCAAGTTATGCTATCTACACAGGTAAATACTTTTTTTGCTTTCTTTTTTTTTTTAATGATACGGCGACCACCGAGATCTACACTCTTTCCCTACACGACGCTCTTCCGATCTATAAGATCTCTGAGATAAAGAGGATATCGGAAAAACCTGTAGCCATTGGTTTCGGCATATCCAATCCTGAGCAGGCAGCTATGGCAGCAGAATTGGCTGATGGAGTAATTGTCGGAAGCGCGATTGTAAAGATAATAGAAAATAATATTGACAAAAGTGACCTGACAACTATAGTTGGTTCTTTTGTAAAGGGATTAAAGAGAGGGATGCAGGGGAAATAATTTATTATCTGAAAATCTATATTATTTTATCTTGCAATTACCATTACCATTACCGTTACCATTAAGTTTGAAATGCTCAAACCAACAGAGGGTTATGGATCTTAATGCACGGAAGCAAAATATGTTTGTTTGTCTTAACTTCAAAGGTTTAGTTATAATTTCAATCTTTTGAGCCTTTATAGCATTCAAAACAGATTCCACAGTCTTCTTCTCTGAGTGAACGAGTGTATAGGTTGTTTCGAGTTGCCACAGCGCATGTGCATCAGATGTGCCTATTAATGGTAACCCCTTCTCTTTAGCCTTTCTTACCCCCTTTGAATTAAAATTAATCCATTTTAAGTAAAAATGGGAATATTCTATAGCATCAAATATATCGATATGTTTTGCTAATTTGGATTTCAGGGAGAGAGCTCCTGGATAATATGGATGTGGTGCAATAACAAGATTTTTGGAATTTTTATAACGCCTTATATCATCAAATGTCTTAATCTCTTTTTCATTTTTATCCCAATTTATCAGTAAAACATGCCTTCCCTTAATACTTGCCTCCATCCCTGGTATTAATAAAATCCCCTTCTTCTCCGCATAATCTCTTAGATGGTTGTTGAATGTGATAATATCATGATTTGTGATGGATATAACATCAAACCCCTTACTTGATGCCAAATCTATCAATTCTTCAGCGTTATATTTAATTCTTTCCTTGGGATCTTCCTGGGTATGGATATGTAAATCGACCTTGAGTTTCATTTTCTATTTGCCTCTAAAAAGATATAATCAAATAGTATAATTAATTTAACATGATTTTAATTGTTTTGCAATATATTTATTTGTTAGATTTGTCGATCTGCTATAGTATAATTCTTAGGAATAATAATTTCAGGGTGAGTCAAAGAGGTGTCAGCCTGAGGGGGGAAAAAGTGATAACTTCCAAAGAAATAAGGTTTTTTTTAATAGCTTTATTTATATTGTTTATAGTTGTTTTGGATTCATCCTGTGAGAAGAAGATGGAAACAGGGGGACCCCCGGCTATGCCACCAGCAAAGGTACAGGTTGTACATATCGAGAAGAGAGCTCTTCAATCAGTTATCGATCTTGTTGGTACTGTAAGATCTCCTAAAGTCTCTATACTTAGTTCTGAGGTGGAAGGACTTGTCAAGGATGTCGTGATCAAAGAGGGAGATTTTGTTGAAAAGAGATCAGTGATGGTTATATTGGAGAACTCCCAGCTCAAGATTCAATTGAAGAATAGAAAGGCGAGCCTAAAAGAGTCTCTTGAGAGGCTTAATGAGTTAAAAAGTGGTGCAAGACCACAGGAGATAGAAGAGGCAAAGGCATCGATGCTTGAGGCAAATGCCTTCTGGTCAAAGGCTAAGAATGATTTTAAGAGGAATAAGGAACTATACGACAAAAAGGTTGTCTCTGAAAAGGAATATGTCAACTCAAGACTGGCTTCTCTGGCAGCAAAGGAACTCTATCATCAAAAGAGACTTTCTTATGATCTGATGGTGGAGGGCCCCCGTCCTGAACAGATAGCTCAGGAGGAGGCAAGAGTAAAAATGAAGGAGGCCCGGGTGGAATTGATAGAGGATAAGATCAGAAAGAGTAAGATCATTAGTCCATACACTGGTGTGGTAATAGAAAGGTTTGTAGAAAAAGGAGAATGGGTAGAGAAGGGAAAGAGGGTGCTAAAAATAGGGCAGGTGGATCCTTTGAGAATCGACATCCTAATACCTGAAAAGATCATCTCTCAGGTCAAAAGGGATGATATAGTGACCATTGAATTTGATGCCTTCAATATAGATAATGAGGAGGTTTATGGAAAGGTATCTACTATTATACCCTTTTCCGATACCTCATCGAGAACCTATAAGGTCCGGATCCGTCTGGATAATCCAGAAAGAAGATTTAAGGTAGGAATGGTGGCAAGGGTCTCGCTCTTTTATGGAGAGAATGAGGAGGTTTTGATGGTCCCACAGGATGCCCTGACCCTATCTGGAGGCAACAAATTTATCACCACTGTAGCGAAAGACCAGACCGCACATATTGTACCTGTGCAGATTAGGAGGAAGTGCAAGGGATGGATAGAGGTACAAGGGGCGATTTCTGAAGATGATCTTGTTGTGATTAGAGGAAACGAGCGTCTCCGGCCAGGACAGCCAGTACAGGTGATCAACTCTTCGGAAGGGGAAACATAAGGTGGACCCGATAAGATTTGCCATTAAAAATCCTGTTACTGTCATTGTCGGAGTACTTCTCCTGGTACTTTTTGGGATTATATCTATATTTAAACTCCCGATACAGCTCACCCCAAATGTAGATAAGCCTGAAATCACTGTGACTACCAGATGGGAAGGAGCAAGTCCCCAGGAGGTTGAAAAGGAGATCACCGAAGAGCAGGAAGATAGGTTGAAATCGATCCGTGGTCTGAAAAAGATGACCAGTACAAGTATCCGTGATAAGGCCAGAATCACCCTTGAGTTCTATATAGAAACAGATATGTCCCGCGCCCTATTGGATGTCTCAGAGAAGCTCAGACAGGTTCCATATTACCCTGAAAACGTGGATGAGCCAGTAGTACAATCAAGCGTTACAGCCGAGATCGGAAGAGCGTCGTGTAGGGAAAGAGTGTAGATCTCGGTGGTCGCCGTATCATTAAAAAAAAAAAAAATACACGATATAGTGACATCCTTCTAAGCATCCGCTGCACGTTCCACATCATCCCC
>CAJVYE010000218.1 GCA_913009285.1 uncultured Nitrospirota bacterium
ATTATATCTTCCGAAAATCTCTTGCATACTCTTATCATGTCCCCTATAGTAATATAAATTCCTTACAGTGTCCAGCATTATTTATGGGACACGTTCAGTTTTTCAAAGGGGGGATTTAGAAAGATGGTTTTCAGTAATTCCCCCCTTTGAAAAAGGGGGGGAAGGGGGGATTTTTAGAGGAAACACACCCAAAGTGTGAAAAAGCAGTGCTGCGGTTTGGGGAATATATGAAATGAGTCTCTATTATGGGATAGAAAAGCATGGCAGATAACAATGAAGCTTTTGCATTATTTGCTCCAGGGAATTTTCTGGCCTCCATGTATAACAGCAAGCACATCTATCTGCTCAGGTTTAATATAGTAGATGATTCGATATTGCCCCTCTATAACTTCTCGTATTTGTTCTACTTCAAATTCAGGAACAATTCGGCCGGATAGGGGAAAATTTCCGATCTGCTGTGATCGTCTTGTCAGGCGATCAACCACTCTTTGGGCATACTTCGTTGAGTTCAGAGCAATATAGTCATGAATTGCTGAAAGATGCTCAATGGCTGTATCTGTCCAGTAAACCTTCACTTAGATAGCCCAAATTTTTCACGAATCTGTTCTACATCAGTAGTCCGACCTGCCTTGCTGTCGTTAAGACCTGCTTCAACCGTCTGTCGAACATAGATTTCGTGCATTAGATCATCCCAGGTAAACTCTTCCGGTAGTTTATCTACCAACCGCTTGGCTTCTTCTTTGATGCTGGTTGTTTCCATATGTTACTCCTATGTTGATTATTTATAAAATTAAATATAGCATTACATTTTGCAAATTCTATACCTTAAAATTTATTATAAAAAAAGAAGCATACAAAGTCAAGGAAGTCCATTAAAAGTATTTGACACCTCTCTTGTTTTGTGGTTTAATTGACCATCATTTAACTGTCAGTAGCAAATGAAAAATCAATACAGGAGGTGGTAAATGAGTCATTGAATGATTACAAACAATTGAATTATCCTATAAAAAGTGAACGGCTTTTGAAAAATGCTTTTTTTCAGAAAAAGGAGGAAGAAAATGAGATTTAGAGGCTCTTTAAGCAATATGGGAATAATAGCTGCGATACTATTGATATTTACAGTATCATTTCTTTCAGCTCAAGATTGTTGGGCAGGTAATCGTACAGATGAGTTTGAGATTATCATGAAGGCCTGGATGGATGATCAGGCATCTTTTGGGGTATTCATGAGACCGGCATCTGATCTGTATAATGTCTTGTATGACACTGCCACTCCTTCTGATGATCCCCTTGTTCTGGATATAAGGACCCCCGGCGAGTATTCAAAGGGCCATATTAAGGGTGCCATAAACATCTACTGGAGGGATATTGCTAAAAAGAAGAGCCTTGCTTACCTGGATTCAGAAGGGAAAAAACATGCAGAGGCAGGAAAAAAGAACCAGATAGTAGTGTATCACAACACCCAGCATGAACAGGGATGGGTCGCCACCTTTCTCAATATGATGGGTTATGATTTTGAGAACAAGGTCGAGACCCTTTTTTGGGGGTTGGCTGCATGGACCAAGGATGAGACCGTTGCCCCGGGCCGGTGGAAGGAAAGTAGCAGAAAGAATTACAAGACTGAAACGAATAATCACTCGCTTGTACCAGGAAAAGGCTGGCCAAAGGTTGATAATGCCACATCCACGGATCCTCGTGAGATTATTCGAGTTGCTGCAGACCGCTTTTTTAGCAACAAGAGTTTTAACCCGAGGATTACTGCAGAGGAACTAAATAATCTCTTAAATGATAATAATCCAAACAATGATCCATACATCTTAAGCAACAGGGATAGAAACGATTTCCCTGATAACTACAATACAGGTCATATCCCTGGTGCATATGCTATTCCAGTAGGAAAAGAGGGGGTGACCATCAATGGATCAGACTTCCTGCCCACAGACAGGTTGATAGTAGTTCACTGCTGGGTAGGGGTTTCACAGCAATACATGGTTCCAGGATTAAATATGCTTGGCTATAAGGTCCGGACCCTGGATTGGGGGATAAGTTCCTGGAGCTCTGATAATAAGGTCGTAGTACAGAGCCAGATGTCTGGTGTATATGGAAAAGATTATCCGGTTGAGAAATAAGAGGGGGGATTTTACCGCAGAGACGCAGAGACGCAGAGAAAAAAAATCTCTGCGTCTCTGCGTCTCTGCGGTGAAAAACAGCAAACTCATTTTATCTATCGGCATTATAGGGATAACAGCCGCAATATTACTAATAAGCAAAGTATTATTTCTACCCGCAACCCCTTATCAAAAAGATCTATCAGCTCAACGGACAGATGAATTCAATGTTATCATCAATGCCGCGATAGCTGATCAGGCCCATTTTGGGGTATTCTTAAGAGAGTCATCTGACTTGTATGAGGCATTATTCATCACCTCTGCCCCTTCTGATGATCCCTTTATTCTGGATATAAGGTCCTCTAAAGAGTATTCTAATGGCCACATTCCTGGCGCCATAAACATCTACTGGAGGGATATTGCCAAAAAGGAGAGTCTCGATTACCTGGATTCAGAACTGGCTAAGCATGTTGGGGCAGGGAAAAAGGATCAGATAGTTGTCTGTCATAATACACAGCATGAAGAGGGATGGGTCGCTCTTTTCCTCAACATGATGGGCTATGATAAAGATAACAGGGTTGAGATCCTTGTCTGGGGCCTGGCTGCCTGGACCCAGGACGAGACCGTTGCACCAGGGCGGTGGAAAGGATGTGTAGAAATAATTATAACTTGGTTGATAAGGTTCGCCATCCCTGTGTTCCAGGGAAGGGGTGGCCCATAGTTGAAAATACCTCTTCAACAGATCCACGTGAGATTATAAGGACCGCTGCAGATCGCTGGTTTAGCAATAAGGAATTTAATCCAAGGATCAACGCAAAAGAATTGCATACCTTGCTAAATGATGATGATCCCAAAAATGATCCATACATCTTGAGCAATAGAGACATATTTTCAATTAGATTAGATCGGAAGAGCGTCGTGTAGGGAAAGAGTGTAGATCTCGGTGGTCGCCGTATCATTAAAAAAAAAAACACATAGTATGACAAA
>CAJVYE010000219.1 GCA_913009285.1 uncultured Nitrospirota bacterium
TAAAATCCGGTCCAGAACTCTCTAAATCCAGAGCTGTATGCATTAATACACCTTTTATGGTAGAAGGTAAAGGATCTGCATCATATATTGTCCTGAATTGTTCTATCAATAAGGCAGCGGTTCCTGATACTACCGGTGCTGACATGGAGGTCCCGCACCAACCAGGGCCGCCGTAGGTATCTTCTGGCAGGGTTGAATGTATATACCCTTCTCCCCCTAGCTCACAACCAGGAGCAACAACATCGGGTTTTATCCTGCCATCATCCACAGGTCCCCAACTGGTAAAGGATGTCATACTATCATCATCAGAATTCACTGCTCCCACACTTATAATGTTTTTACCGGTAGCAGGAGGTGGAATACTCTTGTACCCATTATTTAATACTATATCGCAGTCTTCATCATTTCGCTCATTCCCGGCAGAAAATACAATGTCAAGGCGCTTCCCAAAACCTGCCCTGACAATGGAATCATATTCACTTACTATCAAGGGATAATCACCATATAGATCGCAGTTATCATACAATGCCTCATCTATCCAATATCCCCACGAATTTTGTGAGATATCTATCCCATAAGTATCGATAGCGGTATTATGTTCAGCAATAGAATCAGTCCACTCATAGGAGATTATCTGGACATTAGGCGCCATTCCTCTCCATTGGTTAGCGCTTCCTCCCCGAACTTGACTCAGGGTTCCATCACCGCCTAGAGTTCCACCCACATGGGTAGAATGATCCTCCACATCCCCTGAATCACCATATATAACTCTAGTTCCAAGGTCATCGTGTGATGCATCCACATGTCCTTCATCCCAGATCCCCACAGTTACATTGAAACCATCTAAATTATATGGAGAGGCCTGAACAATATTCACTCCTGTGGCCTCCCTGGCACCATCATTATGTTCGATCATAGGTGGAGGAACATCCTCTATCCACTGTACTATATCCTCTTTAGCAAGGCTATTTATCAAACCTTCAGGTATAGAAACGGTCAGGACATTTATGAGCTTAGATTTATCCACAATAGTGCCGCCATAGTTAGTAACCAATTGACTTGCATTATCCAGTGATACATCTTTAAAGAATTGTATAAGAAGATTTACTGTCCCATCTTCATTGCGTGCCCAGGTGCCAACACCCCTCTCCTGGATCCTTGGAGAAATCTTATCCTGGGGTAATAACACACCCGCCCACCTCACTAAAGGAACAGTGGTGAGCCCGGTTGTCTTTGCTGCGGACACGGTTGCAAACCAGGAGTAATTAGGAACATAGGATAGCAGCTCTATCCCGGCCTCTTTAAGGACTCTCCTTTCTGAATCAGTAGGTATTTTTTCTAATTGGATAAGCAGATGTATCTCTTCCTCCGGGAAATTCTGAGCTGCAGCAGCTATCTCACTTTGTGCCCGGGGGTCATTTTCTGCCGGGGTAAATCTCCTCGATTTTAGCCTTATCTCGTAATCCTTTTCTGGTAAAGCGGCTTCCTCCTCATTAGCTGTCATTGATTGAATGCCACTACTGGTTTGACCACCCTCCGTAAATGTCAGTGATGCAGGGGATACCCGTATGTCAGGATCACCGGGGCAATCCAGGACAAAATCTATCCCTGAGATGGTCTCATCTGTCCCTAGTGTTACTTCTTGAGATGCCTCAGTACAGAGATATTTTCTGGTTGTAATCGTATAGGTCCCTGCTTTTAATTTGGATATTGTATAATCACCGTTTGAATCAGTGGCGGCAGTATTGTTTCCTATAGATACAGTGGCGCCCTCAATAGTATCTGTCCCATCGGTTACAGTACCAGAGATCTGGCTGGTACCGGGATCTATAGTGCAATCAAGACTGAAATCTACACCGGTAATCACTTCGCCTTCTCCAATACTAACTAGTTGACTTGCATCGATACATCCATTCTTTGAGGCAGTAACCATATATACCCCTTGAGGGACATTTATTATGGTATAGTCTCCATTTGAATCAGTTAGATACGATCTAATACCATCTGATACTATTGCCCCTTCAATGGAATCTGTGCCATCGGTTACCATTCCAGAGATCTGGCCGGTAGGATATATGACAGACACAGCGCCAGTCTGCTGGGGAGGATGATAGTTTAAGGCATTAACTGCGTCTATCTTAAAGGTATACACCCCGGCACTAACAGAAATACCATCATTATCCCTGCCATTCCATACCTCTTCATTTTCATCTGTAACCCTTTCAGCCTCAGTTATCAAATCCCTTATCAGACTGTTATCTTCATTGTAGATAGTAATGGTGATCATGGCTGGTTCTGGAATGGCATAGTGTATTGAGGTGATATCCACAAAGCCATCGCCATCCGGTGAAAATGGATCAGGATCAGCATATACATCGGTAATATAGCTGGTTATATCATAAACCTGTAATCGGTTGGTGTTGGAGTCAATCACATATAATTTGTAATCGCTATCTATTACTATCTTTTGGGGTGATAGAAATTCTATAAAGACACCAAAGGAGTTAATATAGGTTCCAGTACTATCAAATTTCTGAATACGATAGTTTTCAGTATCTGCAACAAAGATATTACCTTTATCATCTATTGCCACATCACGGGGATAGGTAAATTCACCTCCCCCTGTCCCGAAAGCGCCAAACGCCATTAAGAGGGTTCCATCAGGGGCAAATTTTACAACACGATGATTGTAGGTATCAGCAACATAGATATTTCCAGCATCATCCAGGTCTAATCCATAAGGACTAACCAGTGAGGCATCCTCTCCAATATTGCTTAGCCAATTCCCTGAAGAGTCAAACTTGGATATCCTATTGTTGCCTGAATCACAGACATAGACATTCCCATTGCTATCAACTTCGATATCCCTTGGCAGGATAAATTGACTGTTTCCGCTTCCTTCTGATCCAAATTTTAATGTAAAGATATAGTTATTCCAGATCGGAAGAGCACACGTCTGAACTCCAGTCACATTCCTTTATCTCGTATGCCGTCTTCTGCTTGAAAAAAAAAAAAATTTCTTTTTTCTTCTTTCTTTCTTTCTCTTTCTTCTTCTCCCCTCACTTCCCATTTACACTGCC
>CAJVYE010000220.1 GCA_913009285.1 uncultured Nitrospirota bacterium
TTACTCAACTTATTATTGAGAACTTACACCGGACAACACTGACTGTGTTCTTAAAATTTTAATAATGGATGACAAACTTCTAAATTATTACGAGCAGGAGCTTACCTTTATCCGCGAGATGGGGGCAGAATTTGCAAAGGAGTACCCCAAGATTGCCGGTAGGCTAATGCTTGAACCCGATAAATGCGAAGATCCTTTCACTGAGCGTCTGATAGAGGCCTTTGCCCTTATTAGCGGACGGATACATAAAAAGATCGATGATGATTTTCCTGAAATCACAGAATCATTACTCAATATCATCTATCCCCATTACATCAATCCCATACCTTCCATGTCAATTGTAAAATTCGAGCCTGCCAAGCAAAACATCTCTGGCGTAGGATACCAGATAGATAAAAATACGATACTCTATTCTAAACCTGTAAATGGCACCCCATGCCAGTTCACCACATGTTATCCTGTCATGCTATGGCCAATTGAGGTGGTTTCAGCAGGACTTCATGACCCTAAGAGATCAGTGAAAGATGCCCGACAGGCCATCCTGATTCAATTAAAGACCTTTAATAATCTCAGTTTTTCCAAATTGGGTTGGGAAGAGCTGAGATTATTTCTTAATGGCCCCTACCAGCACGTCTTTCATCTCTATGAACTCTTGTTCAATAATGTCTGCCATATTGAATTTGAGTCGAACAATCAGCAAGAGATGACAGATGGGTTATCATTGCCCCCGGACAACATAAAACCTGTCGGCTTTAATCCTGATGAGGCCATGCTTCCTTATTCCTCAAGATCCTTTCCAGGCTATCTTCTCCTTTTTGAGTACTTCTGTTTTCCGGAAAAATTCCTCTTCTTTGATCTCAATGGCCTGGGTAAAATTAAAGACCTAAAGTGCAATGACACCCTTAATATTTGGATATACCTTAACAGGAAGGCTAAATCTAATCTTGTAATTAATAAAGAAACCTTTTCTATAAACACTACACCCGTAATTAATCTGTTCAAACGTATAGCCGAACCAATACGGGTTGAACATCGGAAGACCAAATACCATGTTATACCAGATATTAGAAGACAAGAGGCAACAGAAATTTACAGCATTGATAGGGTCACTGCCTCATCAGTTTCTTCTCCAGGGAAAGTAGTTGAATTCATGCCTTTTTACTCCTTAAGGCACCATATTGATGGGGAAGATAGCCATGATAGGAGCGCTTATTGGCATATTCAACGTTACCCTTCAGGCAAGAAAGGGGATTATGGGACAGAGATATTCCTCTCCTTTGCGGACCTGAACTTCAAGGCTGTTGACCCGGAGGCAGAAATATTAACTACTCATGCCACCTGCACCAATCGGGACCTGCCCGCCCGCCTTCCCTTCGGAGATCCAGCAGGTGACTTTGATATGGAAATCGCAGCCCCTATTGCCCGTATAAACAGCCTTATAAAACCAACCCAGACTCACAGACCCTCTCTGGGCGGGACATTGCAATGGCGTCTTATATCCCATCTCTCCCTCAACTATCTCTCCATTGTGCAGGGAGGAGAAGATGCCCTCAGGGAAATCCTCAAGCTTTATGACTTTAATAATTCACCCTCTACCCGGCAGCAGATAAACGGTATAATATCTGTTCAGTCACAATATGTCACAAAGAGAATAGGTCGGACCTTCTGCCGTGGGGTGCGGGTTACAATAGAGTTTGACGAGGATAAATTTGTAGGGGCAGGGTATTATCTGTTTGCATCTTTATTGGAAAGGTTTTTAGGTCAATATGTTTCAGTCAACTCCTTTTCCCAATTGGTCATAAAGACAATACAAAAAAATGAGGTGTTAAAAGAGTGGAGTCCGAGAAGCGGCAATCAGATACTCCTTTAAGAGACCGCCTTTTTAAGGAATTTTACAGTTTTTCCTTTTTTAAGGCTGTCGATTTGTTGGAGTCTCTTTTACCGGATAAAAAGCCACTTGGCCAGACACTGACGCCAGGTGAGGAAGCAGTGCGATTTTCGTCAAAATCAGGGCTCTCTTTCCCGGCAAGCGATATTTCAAAAATCGAACATAGCGATAAGGAAAGGCCGGTTGATATGGAAGTTACCTTTATGGGACTGATCGGCCCATCCGGCGTATTACCACACTGGTACAATGAACAGGTAATGGAGAGGACCTTACAGAAAGATTTTGGCCTTAAAGCCTTTTATGATATTTTCCATCACCGTCTCATCTCCCTTTTCTATTTGGCCTGGAAAAAACACCAATTAGCTGCAAATTATTTGCCAGGAGCAAAAGATAAGCTTTCCTCCTATTTCCTTAGTGTAATAGGGCTTGGAACAGGGAGGCTTGTCGATATGATCGGGTTTCCGGATAAATCCACGGTATATTACTATAGCGGACTTCTCTCTAGACCTGTTCCGTCTTCTGTTGCTATAGAGGCGACAGTGGGGTACTTTGCCGGAGTTTCAGTCCATGTCCAGCAATTTATCGACCAATTACTTCCCATAAGCGAGGAAGATCAAACTCAAATCGGCCTGTCAAACGGACGACTTGGAATCGATGCTATTTGTGGGAGCTATGTCTGGGATAACCAGACGAAATTTCGGATTAAAATGGGGCCAATAGGCTATGATGATTTTCTTCGCTTTCTGCCTACCGGTGAAATGTTCCACCCCACCTTTTCACTAGTCAGATATATGGTGGGGATAGAGTATGAATTCGATATTTGTCTAATTCTTAAACGAGAGGAAGTCCCCCCCTGTATATTAGGCGAGGAAACTCCTGGATCTTCTTTGCTAGGCTTGTCAACGTGGATCAAGACCCCAGGGATAATCCACAATGATGATCCTTACGTAACATTTCAAGAGGCAGATTCGTGATTGGATGTCTTTTAATCTAACCCCAGCTTTGTCCGGTTAGGTTTTTGCATAAGAATAATTTTTCAACAAAGGGAGTAAATAAGTAGATAATCAAATCCCCCCTAACCCCCCTTTTCCAAAGGGGGGGAACAGCAATTTACCCCTTTTCCAAAGGGGGGGAACAGCAATTTACCCTTTTTCCAAAGGGGGGAATTTAGATCGGAAGAGCACACG
>CAJVYE010000221.1 GCA_913009285.1 uncultured Nitrospirota bacterium
GAGAAAGTGAGTGATAGGTGTCAGTGTGGAGGACAGTTTGTTTTTTTTTTTCAAGCAGAAGACGGCATACGAGGTAAAGGAATGTGACTGGAGTTCAGACGTGTGCTCTTCCGATCTTTTTATAACTCTGTGGCAAATTATTACGGTGAAAGGTGATAGGTGTTAAGAATGAAGATAGCTGCAATAATACCTGCAAGATATTCATCCACAAGGTTTGAAGGTAAGGTATTGGCAGATATATGCGGAAGGCCTATGATACAGCATGTATTCGAGAGGGCCTCAAAGGCCACTGTAATTGATAAGGTGATCATTGCTACTGATGATAGACGGATACTCGAGACAGTTATCGGTTTTGGAGGAGAGGTGGAGATGACTTCTTCCAGCCACAGAACCGGAACTGATCGCATAGCTGAAGTGGCAAAAGATCTCGACTCTGATATAATTATTAATGTACAAGGTGACGAGCCGATGATAGAACCAGGGATGATAGATCAGCTAGGGAGGCTCCTCTTGAATAATGGAGATGTTGAGATGGGGACCCTCTGCACCAGAATAGATAATGAAGAGGAATTAAGAGATACAAATGTTGTTAAGATAGTGATGGATAAAAGGGGATATGCACTATACTTTTCTCGTTTCCCCATCCCTTTCAACAGAGATAATGTCCCATATCCCTCACTCCCTGTGCCATGCTATAAACACTTTGGGCTCTTTGCATATAAGAGGGAATTTCTTTTAAAGATCACACAACTACCTGAGACACCCCTTGAAAAGATCGAAAGATTAGAGCAGCTCAGGGTACTGGAGCATGGATACAGGATAAAGGTGGCAGAGACTGATTCCACCACCATAGGCGTTGATACAGAGGAAGATATAGAAAGGGTGAGATTGCTGATGAAGGTGTGATTTGTATGCAATGCATTATTTGGGTTAAATAGAGAGGAAACTCTCAGTTGATGAATCGGTACAAAATAGAATAGAGATTGGGATTTTTAGGTTAATATAGGAGACATTATGGAAGAGAAGAAACCAAAAGAGACAAAATATATATTTGTAACAGGGGGGGTATTATCCTCCCTTGGGAAGGGGTTGGCATCAGCATCTATAGGAGCCCTTCTTGAGGCAAGGGGGGTGAAGGTCACACTTCAGAAGCTTGATCCTTATATAAATGTCGATCCAGGTACCATGAACCCCTTTCAGCATGGTGAGGTATTTGTCACTGAGGATGGCGCAGAAACAGATCTCGATCTGGGACACTATGAGAGATTTACCAGCGCTAAAATGAGTCAAATCAATAATGTAACCACAGGTGGGATATATTATTCTGTAATCCAGAAGGAGAGAAAAGGGGATTACCTCGGAGGGACAGTTCAGGTAATTCCACACATTACTGATGAGATAAAAGGCCGCTTCATAAGTGTAAGGCGTGACTTTGATGTTGTTATCTGTGAGATCGGAGGTACTGTAGGAGATATCGAAAGCCTTCCATTTCTGGAGGCTATCAGACAGTTCCGATCAGAGATAGGGAAGAAGAATATTATTCATATCCATCTTACACTGGTTCCATATATAAAGAGCGCTGATGAACTAAAGACCAAGCCCACTCAACATAGCGTAAAGGAATTGAGAGAAATAGGGATACAGCCTGATATACTATTATGCAGGACTGAGAGATTTCTCTCGTCTGATCTAAAGAAAAAGATCGCACTATTCTGCAATGTGGATAAAGATTCTGTGATCACTGCCAGGGATGTAGATTGTATCTATGAAGTCCCCCTTACCTTCCATAAAGAGGGATTGGATAAAATCATTGTCGACCTCCTTAATCTCTCAACAAAGGAACCTGATCTGAGTATCTGGGAAAGGATTGTTGAGAAGGTCAAGGCCCCGGAATCATCTGTGGTTATTGCTGTTGTAGGGAAATATGTGAATCTAAAAGAGTCCTATAAGAGCCTCAATGAGGCCATTGTCCATGGCGGTATAGACAACAATGCCAGAGTAAAGATAGATTGGATAGATGCCGAGGAGGTTGAAAGGAGCGGTCCTGAAGCGTTGTTAGCGAATGTGGATGGGATATTGGTGCCAGGTGGATTTGGTGAACGTGGTATCGAGGGTAAGATCTCTGTCATACAGTATGCACGTGAAAATAAGATACCCTTCTTTGGCATATGCCTTGGTATGCAGTGTGCTGTTATAGAATTTGCAAGAAATGTTGTGAATCTCAAGGAGGCAAATAGTTCGGAGTTTGCCCCACATACATCACATCCTGTAATCGATCTCCTCCCTGAGCAAGACGCTAAAGGGGATAAAGGAGGGACGATGAGATTAGGCGCATACCCTTGTCAATTAAAGAAAAACTCCTTTGCATATAAGGCATATGGGAATAGGGAGATATATGAACGTCACAGACATAGATATGAATTTAACAACAAATATCGGCTTCAGATGGAGGAGGCAGGGTTGAGTATAAGCGGGATATCACCGGATGGAAACCTTGTGGAGATCATAGAGATAGAAGATCACCCATGGTTTCTTGCCGGACAGTTCCACCCTGAGTTCAAATCCTCACCCATGAACCCCCACCCCCTCTTCAGGGACTTTATTAAGGTGGCTATAGAGAATAGCTGGAGGAAGAATGTGAGAGAGTGAGAAGGGCGAGGATATATCTCCTTTTGGAAAATTCATTGGGGTCTTCTGGAAATAGTGTGGAGAAAAGGCGGGTAGCCGCAGGCTTCAGCCTGCGAGAAGAAAAGGTGGCCTGCAAGAAGAACATGGATATAAGAGAAAAGAGACACAGATTACCCAAAGAAATTTATAAAGGAGAGGTATCCGTTACTTTTACATTATGCTTGAAAGGAAATGTTCAGACATTCATTAAAAGCCTGTTTAAAAGTATTCCATAATATATGGGTTAAAAAGTCTTATAGCCTTGATCTGTGCTTAAAAATTGGTTTCACAGCTATACTTATAGTACTCCAGCTAAGAGATTTTGGGTTTTGGGCGT
>CAJVYE010000222.1 GCA_913009285.1 uncultured Nitrospirota bacterium
AGGAGGCCTTGCCCGGGGGGATAACAAGGAGTGTGGTCCCTAATTCTCCCACACATAAGATAAATGCAATGATCCAACCTATAATCAACCCATTCTTAGTTAGTGGCAATAATATCCTGGTTAATATTTTTAACCAGTTGTTCTTGAACAGAAGGGCTGCCTCAACCAATTCTGTATCCAGGTGTTTTATATTAGACATGATAATCCTTATAACAAAGGGGATGAATCGTGCTATATATCCGAAAACAATGATAATGGATGTGCCATAAATAAAGTTGGTAAAGGGGTGGTTCCATATCTTTATCAGACCAATTGCCAGAACTGTTCCTGGTATGGCAAATGGAAGAAGGGTTAATATGTCTAACAGGCCTTTCCATTTTGCATGAGACCTTTCCAGATAATAGGAGATAAAAAAAGATAGTATTGTAATAACAGTAGCAGAAACAGCTGAGAGAATGATAGTATAAAAGATCTGATCTCTTGCACTATTCCATGCCCTTGTAAAGGTATTTATCCCTCCACATGTCATAAGGAGATCCAGAACAGGTAAAAATACAGATAAAAATAGTATCCCTGAAATAAATCCAACTGCTGGCACCTGCCATTTCCCTAATTTAACTATATGTCTTTTTGCGTGATGGGTAGAAAGGGTAATATAGGATCTGTTTTTCATATAATACCACTGGATACCTATTAGTATTGTAGTGAATATAATCAATGGTATTGCAGTTGCCACTGCCTTTTTATCATTATATAGTGCACTGAACTGGATAAAGATTTCAACAGGATAGGTCTTTACCCTTAGCATATCTGGCACGCCATAGTTTATGATCGAAAAGATAAAGACAAATAATGCGCCGCTCAGGATATTGGGCCAGATAATTGGGAGTGTAATCCTTTGAAATACCCTTGATTCGGGATAGACCAATCTGCCAGCCTCTTCCAGATGGTCATCCATTGATAGTAAACCGCTTACTGTCAAGAGGGTGACAAAGGGGAAATATGAAAGTGTAAGGATAAATATCACGACAATTATACCATAGGGTGAAAAGAGTGGTTTATCGGTTGAGAATAGATCCATTAGAAAGCGACTGAGTGGTTGATTCCTTCCAAGGATATGTATCCATGAGATGGAATTTATGTAAGATGGGATAAATAACGGTATGAGATAGAGGAAATTGAAATAACGTTTACCAAATAGATCAGTTTTGGTCAACAGATACCCTATGGGCACACCTATGAGTAAAGAGAAGAATGTTGTTCCGAATGAGATAAGGAGACTATTTTTAAGGAGGATAAGCTGTCTAAGATCGAATAAGATATCTTTATAGTTTTCTAAGGATATACTCCCATTGACTATAATTGAATCACCTATCATATAACCTATTGGAAATATGACAATTATAATATAAAGGAGTAAAGATATACTAAAGATATGATTTTTTATCTTATAAACAGCTTCTGACAGAATTCCATGGCCTCCCTTAAATGTTTAGCAATATCTTCGAAGTCTACCTCCATGGCCTTGATCTCATCAAATGAGGGGATATGCCCGGGTGTCTTTACCCCTTTCCTTAAGGGCATCTGGGCAGATTTTAGATAAGATAGTTTGCTTTCGACCTCTCTGCTTAATAGATAATCGATCAATCTCTTCCCTGCCCCCGGGTTTGGCCCCCCTTTGATTAATGCAACAGTGTTAGGTATAAGTAATGTTCCAATACCCTTGGAATCAGGGTATATCATTTTGATTGGTCTTCCTGCCTGGATTGCAATGTTGGCATCATCTGTATCTGTGAAACCTACCTTTAATTCCCCTTCTACTACCCTGTCTCTTGATGATGCATTACCATCTACTATAACAACATCATTATTTTTTAATCTCTTTAAAAAGTCTTCAGTCTTTTCCTTTCCAATAGATGCATAGAGCGCTCCTATATGTGTCGATGTAGTCCCGAATAGTGGATAAGCCAGGGCAACCTGTCCCCTCCACTTTGGTTGTGTCAGTTCAAATATAGATCCTGGGGCCTCTTCTGGCTTTACCAGATCTGTGTTATATATTAATACCCTGGCACGGGCAGCAAAACCTGCCCAGTAAGCATCCTTATCCTTAAATTGTGAAGGAATATCCCTCGCAGAGGGTGATTCATATCTGGCCAGGATACCCTTGTTCTTCAAGATGATTGTCCTGCTCACCTCTGAATTCCAGAAGACATCTGCCTGAGGGTTATTCTTCTCTGCAATTAATCTATTAACAAGTCCGGTGGTCTTGGATGCCTCTGTATCATATACTGCCTTGACCTTTATCCCTGTATCCTTTTCAAAGTCATTTAGTATAGGCTCTGAAAATATCTGATCCAGTGAGGTATAGATAACCACTGATCTGTTCTTTAGCGCTTTTGGATGTGCAACAGATACAGAAAAGGCAAGTAATATACAGACAATAAAGAGACCCTTTGCAAGAACATCTTTATATACCGATAACATTACTTAATACCTCCTTTCTATTTTCTCCTATTTCCCTTTTTTCCTTTAATAATAAAATCTGGTTTTTCAACTGTTTCCAAAACTTCATAAAAATAACTGGCTAAATCGTCGTGGTTTTCAATTATATTGATACCATCTTTCATAGGTTAATCGAATAGGATCACCATTTAATGAATATGCTATATCCATTTCCTCTTTCCATCTTTAAGATCATACATTCAACACCTCTCATACTGGCGCTACTTACTTGATCTCTTACTTTGAATCACCCCATAAACAGGAACATAAATCACTCCCTGATCTGGGTCATCCGTGTAAATATCTATACGTCCGGAGATCCTTCCTGCCGGGCTTATTTCATCTATGGTGCCCGAAATATTAATAACATTATTCTTTTTGTCAATGGATGGTCTTAGATGAATAAAAGGCAAATCACAAGCCACGTTGAGTACATGGAATTCTGTTCCATCACCGCTGGAAACAATAATGGCCTGAGGTATCTTACCACCCTAA
>CAJVYE010000223.1 GCA_913009285.1 uncultured Nitrospirota bacterium
GTAGTGTACAGACAGAGTAGACTATGGTTAGTGAGTGTGTACGGTGGTGTCGACGAGTTCTCTTTGCCATTTTTTCATTCTTTATTTTTTTTTTTTTTTTTTTTCAAGCAGAAGACGGCATACGAGATAAAGGAATGTGACTGGAGTTCAGACGTGTGCTCTTCCGATCTCTTAATAAAATTACCATTTTTATCCTTTAAAAAGGTTTTATGCCCTTTATCATCTACCACAGGTATGAGCTCACCCTCTTTTGTCCCTATTCCTATACAGAATATCTTTACCCCTTCCTTTTGGGCCTCTTCGGCTGCCTTAACCGGATCTCCTTCATGGTCCTCACCATCGGTTATAATCACCATGACCTTGTACTTCTTTGGTCTCCCTTTATAATTCTTTATCCCTTCTTTTATAGCACTTGATATCGATGTCCCTCCTTTTGGAATCGTTGCAAGATCGAGATCATCCAGGGAGAGCAAGAAACCATTATAATCTACTGTTAAAGGACATTGTAAGAATGCACTTCCAGCAAAGGCTACTAATCCAACCCTATCTCCTTTTAGCTTTTTTATTAAATCCCTAACTGCCAGCTTTGAACGCTCCAGCCTGTTAGGCTTAACGTCATTTGCAAGCATGCTTTTTGAGGTATCTATGGCGATTAGTATATCTAGTCCCCTTCTTTTAACCTCTTCCCAATGAAACCCCCACTGTGGTCTCATTAATGATAGAAGGCTAAAAGAGATTGCCGCAATGATGAGAATCATCTTCCATCCCTGCCTTCTTGTACTTAAAGAGGAGGCCATCTCAGGTAATAATGATCTATGGACAAATACCTCAACAGCCTTTTTTCTTTTTTTAAAGGCCCATATACAGAATGCACCTATAAGGAGAACAAGCCAAAATAGATGTGCTGTGTGAATAGATCCAAATCGCATCATGGTATTTTTCTAAGAATAGTATTCGATAATATAATTTCTATAGATAATACAACCAAACCAGGAATCAAGAATATCCAGAATAACTCATTGTATTGCACGAAACCAGATTCTTCAATTGGGGTCTTTTCTAACCTGTCTATCTCTTCATAGATCTTTCTAAGAGATTTGGTATCGGTCGCCCTAAAGTATCTTGCCTCTGTCTTTGAAGCGATCTTCATCAGGGTATCCTCATCTATCTCTATCTTTATAGGTCGATACACAATATTTCCAAAGAAATCCTTCATTGGATATGGCGCAAGACCTTTTGTTCCTGCCCCTATAGTGTACACTTTAATCTTTAAGGCCATGGCTGCTTCTGCAGCAGTAAGGGGTGATATATCGCCTGCATTGTTCCTCCCATCGGTAAGCAAGATAACTACCTTGCCCTTTGCCTTTGTGTCCTTTAATCTATTTAGAGAAGAGCTTATCCCGGAACCTATAGCTGTCCCATCTTCAATCATCCCCATCTCTATCCTATCTAAATTCTGTAAAAGCCATCCATAGTCAAGTGTCAGAGGACAAATCGTGTAGGCCCATGAAGCAAAGGCAACTATTCCTATCCTATCGTTAGTTCTTCCTTTAATAAAATCTTTAACAACATCCTTAACAACTTCAAGTCTATTTTGACGTTGTCCCCCAAGTTTAAAGTCCTCGGCCAGCATACTTGTTGAACAGTCAATCGCTAAGACAATATCTATCCCTTCTGACTCTATCTTTGATTCTTCAATAAGAGACTGAGGTCTTGCCAGTGCCAGGATCATAAAGGTTATTGCAATACATCTTAAGAATACAAGATTTTGGCTAAATTTCAATTTGAGAGTGGGTTTACAGTCCTTTACAAGCTCCCCTGATGAAAACCTAAAGGACGGGGATCTGCTTCTCCTTTTTGTATAATATGGTAGAAGCACTACAAATATTAATAATGTAAGCACCCACGGATCTTGAAAAATCATTTTGTTTGATCAATTAACCCTTTTGCTGATTCAAAACTCGAATCTATCTCTTGGTAAGATGGACCATATTTTGCGAATTTTACCATATCGCAGTGAGAGAGAAATTTCTTTAAAAGTTCTTTGTGTTCATAGGATAATGTGCTTGAATCTTTCAACATTAATAAAAACTCCTCTGTGGTCATCTCAGGCGCCTTTAAGGCAAACCTATCTTCCAAATAATGCCTTACAATATCTGAGAGCCTGATATAATATTCCTTTACTTTGCCCTGACCCGGGAGATTGTTATTTTGAAGTTTCTGCAGTCTTTTATATGCCACCTCGTGTGCAGGTATTAAGGTAATCTTATCTTTCGAAGCTTTCCTTTTCTTTAACAGGAATACCACACATATGCCCGCAGCAATAAGAAGAACAATTGCACCTATTATAATATAGGGACCTAATTTAACTGGAAAATTTACTGGTGATTTTATATCCCTTATGTCATCTGCATCTGCCTCTTTTTCCAGAATACTCTTGACCTCTATCTGAATCTCTTTTATCTGGATTTTATTCCACTCCTTTGCATCTTTTGATTTATATCTTATTGTAGAGGCAGGAATAGTATATTTACCGGTGACATAAGTATCTAATAGATACCACTGGCTTAAGGTCTTCTTTCCCCAGAATCCCTTTTTTTTAGAACCAAAATCTATAATAGCAAAACCAGCAAGGTTTTCACCGAATTGTGGAAATTCTATGTCTATATCTTTATCAGCCGATACAGTTATAGTATATCTGATCTTATCCCCTATATTGATAGAACTCTTATCAACCTCAGCACTTACCTTTACAGACAGATCTCCTTTTGTCTCCTGAGAATAGACAATAAATGGGAGATTGAATAAAGATATAATAATGATCAGGATAATTTGGTAAATTGAAGATCGACGGGTCATATCATTGCTTGCCTTCTCTCTCTCATTCTAAAAAACTTGATCATTGGTTGTGTGTAAGGTATATCTGTACGGATATCTATATTGTCAACCTTTACGGAACGAAATAACCTGGTTCTCTCTTCAAATCTTTTAA
>CAJVYE010000224.1 GCA_913009285.1 uncultured Nitrospirota bacterium
TTAGAAATTGGAAATTTGTGTTATCGTAATAGTTCACCACGGAAAGACACGGAATATCACTGGAATTTATTAATAGGACTTCATCTCACGATGAAGTTCCATTAATAAATCTCAGTGTAAATCCGTGAATATCCGTGGTAAAGTATTATGTTTTTTAAGGATTAAAATTATGGCTGAACTATTACCTAATTTCTAATTTCCAATTTCAGTGTTCTGTGAACGCTTACGATTAAGTTTATTGACAATCTAATATTACCAAGATATATTTAAAACAAAACAGTATCGGTTTATAATAGGAGAAATCATCAGATGGCAAAAGGAGGTGGTAAACGCACTCTTACGAAGAAGGATAAGAAATTATCACAAGAGACAGCTAACAAGATCATCCATGAGTTTCTCTCCATAAAAGGTTGTCAGGAAGCAAAACTTATTAATGAAATCAAAAAGATAGAGTCAGATAGTCACAACGGGTTATATTCGACTCTATTGAAGATTCTCTCTCATCTTGACTTTTCCCCTGAGGAGGCCAAATACTACTGGGAAGAGGTAATAAAGCATAGAGATCTCTTGACTAAGAAGTTAAGGCGGGATCCTGGGATAAGGGTCTCTGTCCTTGATTATTTTGTCAACAAGGATACCAAGCTCAAGAATCCCAAGATCATAGAACAGACAATCTATGAAGAGACTGAGAGAAATGCCCTTATGGATGGTCTGACAGAGCTTTACAATTACCGCTATTTTAAGATAACCATGGAAAAAGAGATCAGGGTCTCTAACAGGAATAATCTTCCTGTATCCCTCCTCTTCTGCGATCTGGATAATTTTAAGGATTTTAATGATAAATATGGCCACTTGTGCGGCGATCAGATACTTATCGCTGTATCCGAGGTGATGAAAGAGAATTTCAGACCGTCAGATGTTATTGCAAGATATGGGGGAGAAGAGTTTGCAATTATACTCCCTGCAACGGACAAATTTGGTGTCACCAAGACTGCAGAAAAGTTGAGACGTAAGATAAGTAAGATAGACTTTAAAAAAAAGAATATCCCTGTGGAAGAAAATATCACTATCAGCTGTGGAATAGCCTCCTATCCAACAGATGCAAAGACCCCTGAAAACTTAATCCTATACGCAGACAGGGCCCTCTATCAGGCAAAATATGAGGGAAAGGATAAAGTTACCCTCTACTCCTCAGAGAGGAGGGCTTACTTTAGAGTAGGTATAGTTACAAAGATAACATATGAGATTCAGTATGCGCCAAAGGGAAAAGATACTGGGATGCTTAGAAACGTCAGTGCCAGTGGTGCGGTATTTGAAAGCAAAAAGTATATTCCTGCCATGACGCATATCAAGCTCTATATTGATATCGATAAAAGGGGAAAAATAGAGCTGGTAGGAAAGGTGATATGGATAAAGAAAAAATCCCCAATCTTATACGATATAGGGGTAAAATTTATCCAATTGGATCATACTATTAAGAATAGGATGATAAAGTTTGTCGAGAAACAGAGAAAGACTAAGGATAAATAGATGTCTTCAAAAGCAAAGAATAATAACATTATTAAAAAGAATCAAAAATTATCACAGGATAAATTGACCGAGATTGTCAGAGAATGTCTCTCCAAACACTCCCCTAAAGAAATAGCGCTTGTTAAAGAGATAGAGAAAATAGCATTGTCCAGTGATAATAGGCTATATTCGAGTCTATTAAAGATCCTTTCCCATCTCGATTTCCCCCCTAAGAAGGCCAGATATTACTGGGAAGAGATAATAAAGCATAGAGAGATGTTGATCAAACAATTAAAGCGAAATCCTGGTATAAGGGTTTCTCTCCTCGATTATTTTGTTAACAAGGACACCAGACTCAAGAACCCTAAGATTATAGAACTATCAATCTACGAAGAGACAGAGAGAAAATCACTTATAGATGGATTGACAGGACTTTATAATTACAGGTATTTTAAGACAGCCATAGAAAAAGCTGTAAAGACATCTGACAGGAATGATCTCCCTCTATCCCTCCTCTACTGTGATCTGGATAACTTTAAGGAGTATAATGATACATATGGACACCTGTGTGGAGATCAGATACTTATCGCCATATCTGAGGTGATGAAAATAAATTTCAGACCTTCAGATACCGTTGCAAGGTATGGTGGTGAGGAGTTTGCAGTTATAATGCCTGGAACCGTAAAAACTGGTGTCATAAGATCTGCAGAGAGATTGATGAAGAGAATAAAGGAGTTAAACTATAAAAAAATGAAGATACCTGTAAAGGAAAATATTACTATCAGCTGTGGAATAGCCTCCTATCCAGTGGATGCAAAGAGCGATGAAGAACTAATCTCTTTTGCAGATAGTGCCCTCTACCAGGCAAAATATGAGGGGAAGAATAAAATTACCCTTTATTCATCAGAGAGACGGGAAACCTTTCGGGTGGATATAGTTACCAATATAAGGTATGAGATTCAGTATCTGCCAAAAGGAAGTTACAAAGCGACACTAAGAAACATCAGTGCAACCGGGGCATCATTTGAGACCAGAAGACATATCCCTGTCATGACACATATCAATCTCTATATTGATATCAATGATAAGGAAAAACCGATAGAGCTGGTAGGAAATGTTGTATGGATTAAGAAGATATCCGCTTCAAAATATACTGCAGGGATAAGATTTATTCAACTAGACGAGGCTATTAGGAACAAGATTATAAAGTTTGTTGACAAACAGAGAAAGAAAAAATAAATAGTGAGCTAAAGTGAACTAAAGCGCCTCAAGTGAGCTAAAGTTTAAATATCTTGTAAGTCCAACTAACTTCAGAAAATTCTCTCGATAATGGTAGCCGCAGGCTTTAGCCTGCGAAAAAGCTTTCTACAAATCAGCCACTTATGAGATCGGAAGAGCGTCGTGTAGGGAAAGAGTGTAGATCTCGGTGGTCGCCGTATCATTAAAAAAAAAATAAGAGTATGAACATACAGTCGCCGATA
>CAJVYE010000225.1 GCA_913009285.1 uncultured Nitrospirota bacterium
TTTTTTTTTTTAATGATACGGCGACCACCGAGATCTACACTCTTTCCCTACACGACGCTCTTCCGATCTCAAAAAGTACAGCCGTAAGCAGTCAATTTAAGATATGAAAAGGTACGATATACTATTTTGCTTATCAGTCTTCTTGGTAACAGGCATTATACTTATGACGATCTATAGCGGTTTTCACATAGAACCTCCGGCTACAGGTGGGGCCAGAAAGATAGATATCTTAAAGGTGAGGCAAAAGATCAGATCAGGAGACTTGACATCCCATGAGGCGATGTTTTATAGAAGGCTAAAGAGGGGGGATGAAAGATAGACATTTAGTAATATGCGAACTCTGTCCCAAGAATTGCAGTATCCCGGATGGACAGAGTGGCGACTGCAGGGTAAGGGTGAACATGGGAGGGAAACTGATAGCAGTGACATATGGACGGCCTTGTAGCATCCATATAGACCCCATGGAAAAAAAGCCCCTCTTTCATTTTCTCCCTTCAACACCAATATTTTCCATTGCTACTGCAGGATGCAATCTCCACTGTAAGAATTGTCAGAACTGGCAGATATCCCAGGCAAATCCTTATGACATAGATAATTTTAACCTTTCACCCAAGATGATAGTAAACCTTGCCATACGTAAAAGCTGTCAATCCATTGCCTATACCTATTCTGAGCCAACAGTCTTTTATGAGTACGTATATGATACTGCTGTTTATGCCAGGGAAAGAGGAATAAAGAATGTTTTGGTCACCGCTGGATACATCAATCCTAAACCCCAGAAGAAGATATGCAGGTATATCGACGCCAGCAATACCGATCTAAAGGGGTTTAATGAAGGGTTTTACAGATCCAACTGCTTTGCCACATTAAGGCCTGTTCTGGATGGGATGGTCATTGCAAGAGAGATGGGGGTATGGCTGGAGATAACGAATCTTGTTATACCCACACTGAATGACGACCTGACAGAGGTCAGGAGGATGTGTAAATGGATTAAGAAGAATCTTGGGGATTACATCCCTCTCCACTTCAGCCGCTTTCATCCACAGTACCGGCTGAGGAACCTTCCTCCCACGCCATTGAACTTTCTTAGAAATGCCAGAAAGGAGGCGATGAATACAGGGCTTAAATATGTCTATATCGGAAATGTTATAGGTGAGGATGGAGAGAATACCTATTGCCCCAATGATGGGAAATTGCTTATTGGTCGTATAGGGTTTACAATAACGGCGTATAGTATTATTAATGGTAGATGTAAAGTCTGTAATGAAAAGATAGAGGGGGTGTGGAAATCATGAAGAGAAAGACTCGTAGAAATTTTTTCCGCAACAGTCTTATATCTCTGGTGGGTATCTTTCTTTCACCATTAAAGAGGGATTCTGCAAGAGAGGAAAAGGGGTTCCAAGAACCAAAAGAGGCAGATTTTTACAAAAGACATAAATTGGCAGGATAACATCTCGTATTCCCTAATAGAAGCCCCATTTTTTTATTGACAATCAAAATAGGTGAAAACTATAATGATGTTCAAGTTGATTATTAAATATTTAACAAATTTCATGTAAAGGAAAGGGGGTGATTCAGAGTGAAAAAGAAAACGAATATAAAGAAGAAGAACGAAGAGAATAATACTGTAAAAAAGAAGAAGACTGAAGACAATAAACAGGTGGAGTTTAAAATTAGTGCACCTCAAGCAGAGAAGGTGTTATTAACAGGCGAGTTTAATGGGTGGGATCACAGTTCATATCTCCTCAAGAAATATAAGGGGGGTACATGGAAGACAAACTTAAGACTTAAGCCAGGGAGATATGAATATAAATTTATCGTAGACGGTGAATGGTGGGATGATCCTCAGTGCAACATTTATGTTCCAAATCCCTTTGGAACCAAGAATTCTGTTGTTGAAATAAAATAAAGATTTTAGGTTCTATAACTATTTAATGGGGAGGGTTGACATATGCGTATTGCATTATTTTCTTGGGAATCTCTCCATTCCTTGAGTGTTGGTGGTGTGGCAGCACATGTTACTGAACTCGGATGTGCCTTAGAGCGGAAGGGACATGAGGTGCACATCTTTACCCGGATGGCTCATAACCAATCCTACTATGAGCTGATAGATGGTGTACATTATTACAGATGTCCCTTTGCTCTATCTCCGGATTTTATCGATGAAATGAATAATATGTGCCGTTCCTTTGTCTATCATTTCTTTCAGACAGAGGAGTATGTAGGTCATTTTGATATTGTTCATGCACATGATTGGCTTTGCTCAAATGCCGTTGTATGGATAAAGGAGGGAAGAGGGAATAAGGCGATACTTACAATGCACTCTACAGAGTATGGCAGGTGTGGTAATAACTTCTATGAAGGAAGATCAGCAAGGATACGGGACCACGAAAGACACGGGACATATTGTGCGGATAAAGTAATAGCTGTGTCAGGGGCATTAAAAAGAGAGCTTATGTGGATGTATAATCTTCCTGACTGGAAGACAAGGGCGGTACACAATGGTATCAATTGTCATAACTATGATGGATGGATAGATCCTGCAGCGGTTCGGGGATATTATGGGATAGGTCCCATAGACCCTATGATACTCTTTGCAGGAAGGATAGTTTACCAAAAAGGCCCTGATTTATTGGTAGAGACTATACCAGCTATACTAAATTACTATCCTAATGCCAAGTTTGTATTTGCTGGAGATGGGGATATGCGCTGGGGGATAGAGGAGAGGGCAAAGTCAATGGGGGTTCATCACGCAACAAGGTTTTTAGGTTATCAGAATGGATGGGGTCTTATGGACCTCTATAAGGCTTCAGATGTAGTATGTGTGCCGAGCAGGAATGAGCCTTTCGGACTTGTAATACTTGAAGCATGGAGTGCGGGTAAGCCTGTTGTGGTAAGTTCAAATGGTGGGCCGTCAGAGATAGTATGGCATGAGGTGAGATCGGAAGAGCACACGTCTGAACTCCAGTCACATTCCTTTATCTC
>CAJVYE010000226.1 GCA_913009285.1 uncultured Nitrospirota bacterium
TTTTTTCAAGCAGAAGACGGCATACGAGATAAAGGAATGTGACTGGAGTTCAGACGTGTGCTCTTCCGATCTCCATGTTGGATGAATTGAAACTAGCAGAATCAGGACTGGTTGACAAGAGATCTGCTCCACGGATAGGAAAACTCCTGATGGCAGAAAATATTACTACAGGGAGTTTTATCGATCTGAAAAAGGAACGTATAAAGATCGACTCAACGCTGATCCATACCGAGACAAGCAAATTTATGGGTAATCAGGGGGCAGAAGGGCCTCTGTCAGAGTTTTACAAGGTTGAAAAAACCCTCGCCTTTGAGATATTGAGAGGTCTCGGATTCAGTGAAGACAAACTCGATCCTGCCCTCCTAAAGGAGGTAAATAAGATCCACACAAAGAGCTATAAGGCATTTGTACACTATTCAGTCGGGCTTGACTATACAGATAAGGAGCTTTACAAAGCAGCGGCAAAAGAATATAAAAAGGCACTAAAATATGATCCTGACTTTGAACTTGCAAAGAAGGCGCTCAAAGCAACCCCTTTTCTTATTATTGGAACAGGCGCCATCATAGCCAGTGTTGAATCATCAATAACTACAACTACCATTACTACGGCAGGAGGAGGAACTGCCGCTGCCACTGCTACTGGAGGAGCAATTGGCCAAGGGACAATCGCTGCTATAGTAGCAGGTGCAGCAGCCATAGGGGGTGGGATGGCTGCAATGGTAGGTGGTGGTGGTAGTGGTGGTGATTCGTCATCCAATGTCACAATTAACTATCAGACAGATACCATAGCAATAGATCCAGAGAGTATTCAGCAGGTACAATTAAGCGTTTCAGGTGGTACCCCTCCATATCAATGGACATCAAGCGATCTAAGCGTTGGAGAGGCACAGGCAAATCCAGCCAATACAGCAGAAGCCCTCTTTGTGAGAGGGCCAAACAACATTGCAGGAGTTACTACTATAACAGTGACTGATAGTAATGGAAATAGCACATCATTTGATATGATAGTTGCCAACACAAATATAGTTATAACTCCACCATAGAAAATGATACCTATGGAGTGAAAGCAGTGAAAAAGGTATTAAAACTTTTTCTTATTTTGTGTTTCGGGAGTCCCTCCAGAAACCAATCCATAAGGTTATTAGTTGCAAAATGCACTATAAACAAACCAGCGAGGTAGAAGTCATTCGCCTGATGGCGAAGGCTTTAGATCTGTTTGTCGTATTGAAAATCAAATATCAAATGTCGATGTGACTCTTGATCTCTTTACTGTTGTAATCTTATTGTGTAATCTGAACAGGAGAATCCTTCCATGCCGTCCCATCACCTAATTGACCATAATTGTTATAACCCCATGCCCAGAGTGTGTCATCACTCTTTAAGGCTATAGTATGATAGAAACCTGCTGCAATTGCTGACCAGTCTGTATCTATGCCTATCCGGGTGGGGATGTTCTTATTTACCGTTGTCCCATCACCTAATTGACCATACCCGTTATTACCCCAAACCCAAAGAGTACCATCGGTCTTTAGGGCTAGGGAATGATAATCACCAGCAGCAACAGCTTCCCAATCAGTATCCGTCCCGATCTGAGTGGGTGTATTCTTATCTTCCCATGTTCCATCACCTAATTGACCATACTCGTTATAACCCCAAGCCCAGAGAGTGCCATCGGTCTTTATGGCTACAGTATGGGCAAAACCAGCAGCAACAACTTCCCATAGCGAAAAAAATATGTTAATCGTTACCAGCTTATCAGGCGCAATATCCACAATTACTGATCCCTCGTGGATTACATTTTTCGATGAATCTCTTGCCTGTGCCAGAAACACCCTGTCATCACCTGGTGGGACATATATTAAAAATTGTATTGGTGGGGTAATCTCCTTTGTTATTCTTTCGATATCAGGTTCTATGCCAGGTCCTGATATACTTAGATATATTTCTGTATAATCTGAAGCGCTTTGGGATATGCTGGCGCTTTTCATATTGATATCAATTTTCTGTATAGGAGAATTAGGGGGTGATGCTTCTCCATCTACTCCTCCACTACTGCACGAGATTATTGAGAAAAACAGAAGAGATAAGATTATATAGCATAAATGATTTTTTATAATATATCTGTTCAATGCTTTCACTCCATTTCTATCTGTTCATATTATTTTGTATTTTGGCGCTGAGAATGAAATCCAATATATATAATTGGTCATGAATAGTCAAAACAAATTTTCCTTCTGTTAGCCTTCAATAAGAATGGGCATCCCTTTGATGCGATGACCAGAGGTAATTTTAATATTTCACGCAGAGACCGCAAAGGAGACGCAAAGATCGCAGAGGATTTTTTTCTCTGCGATCTCTGCGAAAACTTTGCGAACTCTGCGTGTTAATTTAGCAGGTTGGGTTGTGTTTTATTCATTAAATACATTCGGCCAGCAAAGATGAATGCTATTCGGATCCAGATTTTTCGAGCGATGGTCATTTTCCCTTCTGTCTTCAAGTAGTCGCGGAGGGCAACACCGAGGAAGACGACGGCTAAGGCTACGAATACGATTCCCGGGGATGGAGGACTTTGCATGGTCATTCTCACGTGATGATTTTGATTTGAGTTTTATTCATTCCTTTTTTACTTCAACCCAAGGAGCTGTTTTTGCCGAAAGCCCGCGGCCCTTACCTCAAAGAGAGGCTTACCTGGTTGTATCATGGCTATCTCTAATGCTGCTGCAGCCCGCTGACGTTGGTAGCCATTTTTTAGCGCCAGTTGTAAATTTTCCTTATTAATGGGTTTGCCTAACAAGTAACGTTTTCCGGTTGAGAAATTTTGTTTATTTTTATCCCACCACTTTGTAATCAATTGCGGTTCTGGCCAGGAGAGGTCTTCATCCGAGATCGGAAGAGCACACGTCTGAACTCCAGTCACATTCCTTTATCTCGTATGCCGTCTTCTGCTTGAAAAAAAAAAACAAAATAACAGAGTCTGACT
>CAJVYE010000227.1 GCA_913009285.1 uncultured Nitrospirota bacterium
ACCTCTTTTGACAAACGTGAATAACTATAGTAAAGTAAAGGTGTTTTGAGGGAATAGTTAAGGGCTCGCCCAAAAATAACTTCACATTTTTCGCGCCCAGATTTGGTCGATCTGATTGAGCAAAACCGCAGGAATAGCAGTGCTATGTTGAGGATTTTGTGATTGAGGATCGATCAAAGATGGCCTGAAGATGGGATGCGAAAATGTGAAGTTATTTTTGGGCGAGCCATAGATTCAAAAGTAAACTATTATTGCTTAAAGGCAATAGTAGTTTACTTTTTTTCATCACAGCGGGCTCTGCAGTAAACTATTACAAAGAGGGTAAAGATGAATAATCCATATGAAGGGAGAGAAGTACATCTTAAAGATTATATTGGTGTACTATTAAAAAGAAAGTGGATTATAATAATGGCCTTCTTTACCGTGCTAATCTCTGCGGTTGTATTTAGTTCCTTAATTACACCGACTTATGAGGCTACTACTACTGTACGGGTAGAAGAGAAAAAAGGGCAAACGATGGGGATAGAGTCTTTTTTATCCCCTAAGGGATTAAGTCCTATAGAGACCGAAATGGAGATTATTAAAAGTCGTACACTATCTGAAAAGGTGGTGAGAGATCTTCAAATGGACAAAGAGATTGTCGAATTTTCAGAGGATGTCAGATTCTCTATCTCTCCGATAGAGATTTTTGACTTAGTAGAGCCAGGCAAATACACAATTAAATTCACAGATTCTGATGGAACTTTCGTCTTGTTATATACCCACGATGATATGATGTCTTATATCTATCAGGGAATACGAAGAATTATAGGGGATAGGATCTTTTTCTATCTCCATGATAGTATTACACAATCAAAACCCTATAGGGCTATTCATAAGATTGCAGGAAATAAGGACTCTTTAAATAAGAAGGATAAGATTATAGGATATGGGACTATCAATAAAAGGTTTTCAGCAGGGGGTATATCTTTTACCCTAACAGAGGTTAGTGCAAAACCTAATGATGAGATAGTTTTGAAGATATACGACTTTAACAAGAGAGTAGAAAGATTACAAAATGCTATAAATGTAGAATCTGTGAGGAGAGCAGATATTGTAAAGATAAGTCTTCAGGATAAAGATCCACATAAAGTGGCTACTATATTAAACTCATTAACAGCAAATTATTTAGAACAAAACCTTGATATTATAAGAAAAGAGGCGAGAAGGGCTAAGGAATTTATTATTGAAAAAATTAGAGATATTAGACAAGAACTAGAGGCAAAGGAATCAGCACTGAATGTATTACAGTTGGAATACAATAAATTTGAACTGCTAAAAGAATTTACAATAGATCATCCGAATATCATATTTATCCAGAAGAAGACAAATGAGACCCGGAGGGATCTAGGTATGAGGGGGAGTGAAATACCTATACCCAGGACATTAAGTGAGGCTAGCCAGTTTTTAGAGAAGACAAAGAGAGGACTGAAGGTAAATGAGGATATGTATAATCTACTTTTAGAGAAAGAGCAGGAGGCCAGACTTACTGAGGCTAGTGAAGTGGGGAATGTAAGGGTAATTGATTCTGCCATAATACCTGATAGGCCTATAAGACCCAGGAAGATGGTTAATACATTGATGGGAGGGATTGTTGGGCTGATTTTTGGGTTAGGATTTGCCTTCTTAACAGAGTATATGGATAAGAGTATAAAATCTAAGGAAGATATTGAAAAAATTATTAAACTACCAGTATTTGGATCTATTCCTTATGTAAAAGATATTAATGGGAGAAAATATTTCAGAAAAAGGACCCTAGGAGAGATTGCTGAAAAGGGACTTTTTGAAGAGAGGTTAATAGTTAGTAAAAATCCTAAATCCTATACAGCCGAGGCATATAGAACACTCCGTACAAATATTCAATTTACTGGTCTCGAAAGAGCAACAAGCGTTATCCTATTTACCAGTGCAGTACCATCTGAGGGAAAATCAACAATTTTATCAAATCTTGCAGTTACCATGGCCAATATGGGGGCCAAGACATTGGCTATTGATACTGATCTGAGAAAACCCGTATTACATAAGGTATTTGGCCGGAGTAGAGAGCCTGGCCTGACAAATATTATGAGTAGCGGTCTTAGTTGGGAAACTGTTGTTAGCGATACACAGTTCGAGAATCTAAGCCTGATTTGTGCTGGAACCCAACCACCCAATCCATCAGAATTACTGGGATCAAATAAGATGGCAGTGTTATTGAAAGAATGGAAGGAAAATTACGATATAATTTTATTAGATAGTCCTCCAATAATCCCTGTTACCGATGCAGCCATTTTAAGTTCTATGGTTGATGGAGTCTTTCTTGTAATAAGGGCAGGAACAGCGGTTACCGACGTGGTTTTACATGCCAAAGAGCTTTTAGAAAAGGTACATGCAAGGATAATTGGAGCGATTACAAACAATGTAATGCCAGGAAAAGGTTATTATGGGGATGGATATTATCGTTATTATCAAAGTTATGAAGAAGATGATAATACCCCGGTAAAAAAGAGAAAGTGGGGTATTTAGGAAAAATCTTCCAGATGTGCAAGTTATTTCTGCGCAGTGCCTAAGATTATCTCCCGACAATTATATCTATCATAACAGATTATCCTGTTATTATTTTATTATAAAGAGAGGAATCCTTTTCATGATCGATTTACACAGCCACATACTTTTTGGATTGGATGATGGTGCCAGAGATATAGATGAGTCAATAAAGATCATTAAAGAGATGTATAAATATGGTATTAAGAAGGTACTTGCATCTCCACATTTTATGGAAGGTGCATATAATAGCAAAGCAGGTATTATTAAAGAAAAAATTAAGGTATTACATGAAAGAATCAAAGAAGAAGATATTGATATTGAAATATTTAGTGGAGCAGAGATTTATATGGAGCTTATAGATCGGAAGAGCACACGTCTGAACTCCAGTCACATTCCT
>CAJVYE010000228.1 GCA_913009285.1 uncultured Nitrospirota bacterium
CATAGGTGAGGATAGGGTAGTTCCCGGTATAAAAGATTTAAATACCGACGGTCCTGTAGATCCCAGTGCCCCTGAACTTGGTCCGATAAGAAACAGTTTCGTTCTAATAACAGGCAGGCTTCAGGCAGGAAGAAAGCATTTTATTGATAGATTTGTAAAAGAAGCATTGGGCTCTAAAAATCGTGTAGGCCACACCGATATCTGCGGACTTGGCTTTAGAATGGGCAACTGGGCCTTTACTGAGAAGAAAGAGGTTGAGCTGAAGGCCGATCCCTTAAGCGCTGAATATATCCTTGTTTTAGGCGCAAACATTTATGAGGCTCTTCAGCCTGGTGTGAACACTTATGGAGCTATAGTAGCCAGGAGAAGTTCTGAAGGCAAACTAAAATATACAATTGTGGACCCGAGAGCCACCAATGCTTCTGCCCACGCAGAGAATTGGATACCTATCAAGCCTGGTCAGGATGGAGCATTTGCAATGGGGATGATCCGATGGATAATTGAGAAAGATCGCTATAACAAGGAATTCCTGACAGCACCAAACCCTAAGGCCGCGAATGACAGGGGTCACGCATGTTACGCCAATGCAACCCATCTGGTGATTGTAGACCCCAACCATAAAAACTACAGAAAGTTCCTTAGAATAGCTGATCTTGACCCATCTGCCTCTGGCAAGGCCAAAGAGGTCTATGTGGTTATGTCAGCTATCGATGGCTCTCCTGTCGCCTTAGATAAGGTTGATGATGCGCTGCTTGATGAATAGATGACTGTTAATGATTCATCAGGAAAGAAAATAAGGGTAAAGACTGCCTTCCGTCTGATGAAAGAAGGGGTTATGGAAAAATCGCTTGATGAATACGCCAGATTGGCTGATATCAAAAGGTCTCAAATTGAAAAGGTGGCCAGAGAATTCACATCATACGGGACCAAGGCTGCAGTCTGTCAGTACCATGGCGCTGGTAACTATGTCAGCGGAACTTATGCCTCCTACCCTATAGCCATACTCAATGCAATGGTTGGAGGTGTAGACCGTAAAGGTGGCTATATGAAATCTGGCGGTGGGGCTGCACCATGGGATAAGAGCTTATACGATCTGAAGAGCTTCCCCAGAAAGAAGAAAACCAGGGGTGTTATGCTATCACGAGAAAAGTATGCTTATGAAAAGACCACTGAATACAGGAAAAAGAGAGAGGCAGGAGGGAGTGGCTATCCATCAAAACGTCCATGGTTTCCATTCTCAAAGGGCGGGCTATGCGTTGAAACCATGAGCGGCATTGATCAGCAGTACCCTTATCCCTGCAACATACTCTTCACTTACTTCTTCAACCCTATTTATTCAATTCCAGGTGGATACCGATACATAGAGACATTTAAAAATCCAGAGAAGGTCCCTCTTCATGTCTCCATTGATATAGCAATCAATGAGTCAAATATCTATGCAGACTATATTGTTCCTGATGTGACATACCCTGAAGGACATTATGGGTGGCTGACCCCTCATGCACCAGCGTTAAGATTCACAGGGGTACGTACCCCATGTATAGAGCCATTGACAGGTAAGACAGGAGATGGCAGACCATTCTGCCTCGAGACATTCCTTATTGACCTGGCCGAGACTACAGGCCTGCCTGGTTTTGGTGAAAGGGCAATCCCTGGAAAAGACGGGAGGTTTTATCCTCTACACAGGGCCGAGGATTTCTATCTTAGGGGTATAGCAAATCTGGCAAATGGAGCTAATGTTCCTATGGCCTCAGCAGAGGAGATCAGCTTTGTAGAAAAGAATTATCCTGTGGCTAAATATAAAAATATCCTTTCCAGTGAGGAATGGAATCGAACCTGTTATGTTCTTGCCAGGGGTGGCATTTATAAGAAGTATGAGGATGTTTTTGACGGCGAAAAGTTCAAACATGGGATTAAAAGGGTAGTACTGTATAATGAAGAGCTTGCCACAACCAGAAACTCTTTGACAGGTGAATTCTTCTCAGGAACTTTGAGGTATACACCTCCTATGGATTCAGCAAACAATGTCATAGAGGAAGTGGACAGGGATTATCCTTTCTATATCGTTACACATAAAATGAATCTCCACACTCAGTCCAGAACAATGTTTCATCGCTGGTCCATGGAGGTGTTTCCTGAGAACTTTGTAGTTATGAACGAAAAGGATGCAGTATCTTTAGGCATTAAGACCAATGACAAGGTTCGTCTCGTTTCACGAAGCAATCTGCAAGGAATAGAGGGGAAGGTTCGGGTTAGCAAGCTCATAAGGTCAGGATGTGTTGGAGTATCAAACCATTATGGTCACACACAGCTTGGAGCTTCTCGTATCCCTATTATAAGAGGTGAAGAGGTCTTCCTGGGTGGAGAAAAGGTTGTTGACAAGAAAGGCTTGATACCTGATCCGGGGCTTGGAGCTGGTCTCACCCCCAATAAGATAACCAGATTAGATGAAAATTTAGCTAATACTCCAATGGTGGATTTGGTGGGAGGAATACCTGATTTTAGCAGTACAAGGGTTAAAATTATAAAACTATAGAGCCAATGCCTGTACTTCGCAACAATTAAATAGTAATAGTTTATTTTTCTGCTTGACTTCTGTCTTCTCTATGGGACCTATTACCAACTTAGGGACGGGTCAGAAATAACTTGGCATTTTTGCATCTCATCTTCAGGCCATCTTTGATCGATCTTCAATCGCAAAATCCTCGATATAGCACTGCTATTGCTGCGGTTTTGCTCAATCTGATCGACCAAACCTGACCTAAATCTGAGCGCGAAAAATGCCAAGTTATTTCTGACCCGTCCCTAAAAAATCTACATTTTTTGGGATAATATCCCACTAAATTTTGCAGACCTCCTGTGATAAGATATTTTTTTTTGGCTTTATTTTTGGGGGGCTTTAGGGCTTGACATGCCCTGATTTTTTACCTATACTTGTTTCTATA
>CAJVYE010000229.1 GCA_913009285.1 uncultured Nitrospirota bacterium
CTGTTAAGTTTGAATTGTCCGAAACAAGTGGTAGTGGCCCTTTGATAGATTCCATTCAATATGATGATCCTTATGTTGGCGGATGTTTTATTGATATAACAACCAGGAGATAAGTAAGTTATGAAAAGAACTGTGTTAATCTGTTCGGTCTTCCTTCTGATCTTATTTAATGGGTACGATATTACCTGGGCAGCAGGCGGGTGCTGTAGTTTTGGTGGTTCATCATCTGCTCCTGGTGGTGGTAATATTGAAGCACTTCCAAAAGGGACAGGGGAGATAAGGTTCACTTTCTCTTATTCTTATCGAGATAAACTCCTGGACAAAAAAGATGAGGTTCAGAACTCAACCGGGATTGTAATCAAGAACCGTATGTTCTCTATTTCAGCAATGTACGGTATTGCTGAGCAGATAAATCTCGGCATTAATATACCATATGTAAAAAACGAGAAGAGGAAATCCTTACCCTATTACAAAGAGAAAGGGGATGGGATTGGCGATATTACCATTACAAGTCGTTATATTCTGGTAAAACCAGCGCCGGTGGGAGAAATAGTCCCTTATGTAGAATTGGCCCTGAAAATACCAACGGGAAAAGAGGAAACGGATTCTGATGTGCAGGTTGGAGCAGGTAGCTGGGATCCAAGCATAGGCGCAGGATTCAATTACACCTGGTGGGATCTTTTTACATATGGCCGGGTAAATTACTCAGTCTCTATAGGCCAGAGCGGTGTTGATGGAGAAACCGTGGACTCCCTCAATGCCTTGTTAGGCCTGGAATATCAACTCATAAGATATGTTGATGTATCTCTTTCCATGGATTATAGCAGGAAGACGTTGAGAAAAATAGGTGGCACATGGATCTATATCAGGCCAGGGATCAGTTTTGGACCATGGGAAAATTTTTCAATATATTCCACTATTGGATTTCCTGTGTACCGCCATGTATATTATCCCCAGTCAGCAGAGGATTATCAGCTCGATATCGGGCTGGTCTGGGGATTTTGATTTTAAGATACTATAGCCACAGAGAACACAGAGTTTAAAGAGAAAGATAAAAAGTAAACTCTGTGTTCTCTGTGAACTCTGTGGCAAATTATTAATAGGTGAACTATTACGATCTTAGGAGGTGAGTATAATATGAAAGAAAAATTAATAACGAACATCGGGGCATTGTTTTCGGCTGTATTGGCCTCAATGTGTTGCATAGGTCCGCTTATCCTTGCTGGGTTTGGGCTTGGAGGTGTTGGGATGTGGAAAAGGTTTGAAGAATATCGTCCTGTTTTTATGGCTGTTACAATATTGCTTATAGGAACAGCCTTTTATTTTACCTATAGGAAGCCCAAGGTTGTATGCGAGGATCCTTGTTGCACACCGAAATCGAATAGGTTTAATAAGGTGATGCTGTGGGTAGTGACCATCTTTGCAGCAGGATTTATGGCATTTCCTTATTTTAGCAGTGCATTTGTCAGCGGAGCAAGGGATAGCTCGAACATAAGTAGCAAAACATCTGTGGAAATGGTCATAAAGGTTGAGGGAATGACTTGTAGTGGTTGTGAGGCACATATTGAGAAGGCAGCAAGATCGGTTCCCGGGGTTATAAATGCAAAGGCAGATTACAAAAATAAAGAGGCACGTATAGCGTGGGAAACCACCCCTGATAAGGCATCCATTCAAGAGCTGATAAAGGCTATAGCTGATGCTGGCTATAAGGCCTCATTGCCGAAATGAATATTTTTTTTAGGTGGGGCTGAATTGGATCTTGATTTCTAAAGATATGTTCTATTCTTTATAGTATATATCACGCAATTTTTCTGCGCCTACACCCTTATAATATAGATATGTCAGGTAGAGATTAACATAGACGCATTTTAATATACCGTACTTTTCAAAGTGTCTTGCAGATGTAAGAACCGGGCTTTTGATTACCCTCATTTTTCCATGTTTTTTTAATCTCTTACAAAGGTCTATATCTTCAAATAGTTCACGTCCCTTAAAACCTCCAACCCTGAAAAAGACCTCTCTTCTACAGAATATTGCCTGATCACCGGCTATAAAGCCTTTTAAATACCTGAGAAAGGCTGATCCCATATCTATAATACGGTAAATAATCTTTTCGTTATTTAATCTCCTTCTGAATCCCCCGGCGATAACCCCCTGATCTTTAAGTGTCTCCCTTATCATCTTTAAGGCATTATCCGGCAAAATTGTATCTGCATGAACAAAGAGGAGGATATCTCCAGAAGATTCTTTTGCCCCTTTATCCAGTGACTTACCTCTGTTCTTTTTCCCTGAATATATTACCTTACCGTATCTTGATGCAATATCAATGGTTTTGTCACTGCTTCCATCATCTACAATAATAATCTCGTAGTCATTACCCTGTTTTTTGATATTTATAAGGGTATTTTCAATTGATTCCTCTTCATTATATGTGGGGATTATTATAGATATCATAACAATATCATTTAATTATTAAGATTTTGTCCGCCATTGATGAACTATCATAGTTAAAGTATATGCGTATAACCGAATATACAATTATAATATCAACTTAGCAAGTTGATGTCAATATATTTTTTCTGGTATAACTTCTATGTAATTATTTTCTTAATACAAGGGATTTTCATCTTTTATATTTATATAAAAAGAGCTTGAACTGCTGTAATCGCATACCAGCCTGTATCCGTTCCTAACCAGAACCCAAGGCCCCCGGACGAAGCCGGCTGGCAGCAGAGGCCCACAGCCTGGTGGCTGTACAATTGTGATTTCATTATGATTCTTTGTATATTGGAAATGAATAGGCAATCTTTGAGAAAGCCTAGATCGGAAGAGCACACGTCTGAACTCCAGTCACATTCCTTTATCTCGTATGCCGTCTTCTGCTTGAAAAAAAAAAAAAAAAAATATACACATATC
>CAJVYE010000230.1 GCA_913009285.1 uncultured Nitrospirota bacterium
GAGTTCAGACGTGTGCTCTTCCGATCTAAAGAGGGATAATCTTTTTCGTGGTTGGAGAATAGAGGATGAAGGCATTATTGGTGTTGGCAGATGGGACGGTCTTTGAAGGAAGATCGCTCGGATCTGCAGGCGAGACAATGGGAGAGTTGGTCTTTAATACCAGTATGATGGGTTATCAGGAGATACTAACCGATCCATCATATAGGGGGCAGATTGTCATAATGACCTACCCCCTTATTGGGAATTACGGGATTAATGATGAGGATGTTGAATCACAAAGGCCATGGGTTGAGGGATTTGTTGTGAAGGAGAGTAGTGGTATTGCAAGCAATTGGAGGTCGCAGAGGGGCCTGGATGATTTTTTAGAGGAGAATGGAATAGTTGGGATTCAGGGGATAGATACAAGGGCATTGACAAGGCATATAAGGGATAAAGGGGCCCAGGAGGGAGTGATCTCGACCGGGGATCTTAATCTTAAGAGTCTGATAAAAAAGGCAAGAAAGTCAGAAGGGATTGTGGGGAGGGATCTGGTCAGGGATGTAACATGCACAAAGGGTTATCAATGGAGGAATGGGAAATGGAGATTGGGTCATGGATATGAGCGGAGGGGAGAGAAGAGGAGACAGTATTCAGTAGTAGCTTATGACTTCGGTATAAAATACAATATACTTCGCATGTTGACAGAGGCCGGCTGTGATGTCACAGTTGTCCCTGCCTCCACTACACCGTCAGAAGTGCTGGATCTCGATCCGGATGGGATATTCCTATCAAACGGCCCGGGTGACCCTGAAGGGGTACCCTATGTGATCGAGGCTGTGAAGAGTCTTATCGGGAAGAGACCTATTTTCGGGATATGTCTCGGGCATCAGATCCTTGCCCTGGCATTAGAAGCCAGGACATTTAAATTGAAGTTCGGACATCGTGGTGGAAATCATCCTGTGATGGATATGACCACTAATAAAGTGGAGATCACGGTACAGAACCACTCCTTTGCCGTGGATGCTGATACGCTTCCGGATGAGATAGAACTTACACATATAAACCTGAATGATAAGACTGTGGAGGGGATAAGACACAGGGAACTCCCCGTCTTTTCCGTTCAATATCACCCTGAGGCATCCCCTGGTCCCCATGATGCCACATATTTATTTGATAGGTTTGTTGAGTTGATGGAGGCTGAAAAGTGTTAAATCACTTAACAGTTCACGGTTCGAAATTGGAAATTGGAAATTGGAAATTTGTAAACCTCTAATTCGTAAACTCTTTTCATTTTTTTCTAATTTCTAATTTCTAATTTCAGTGTTCTGTGTCCTCTGTGGTGAACTATTACATTTATAAAGGAGATTGCATTGCCAAGAAGAGATGATATAAAAAGGATATTGCTGATAGGCTCAGGACCGATCATTATTGGTCAGGCATGCGAATTCGATTATTCTGGCACCCAGGCATGTAAGGCACTAAGGGAAGAGGGGTATGAGGTTATTCTGGTGAACAGTAATCCTGCGACAATTATGACCGATCCTGAAATGGCGGAGAGGACATATATAGAACCTATCACACCTGAGATAGTAGAGAAGATAATAAAGAAGGATAGACCAGATGCCCTCCTACCGACCGTGGGGGGACAGACAGGACTGAATACTGCTGTCTCGCTGGCTGAGAGCGGGGTTCTTGATAGATATGATGTAGAGCTAATAGGTGCAAAATTGTGTGCAATAAAGAAGGCCGAGGACAGAAGGGCCTTCAAAGAGGCTATGAAGCATATAGGACTGGAGGTCCCTGAGAGTGGCTATGCGTATTCTGAGAAGGAGGCTATGTGTATAATTAAAGATATAGGATTCCCTGCTATTATTCGACCGTCCTTTACCTTAGGTGGTACAGGGGGTAGTGTGGCCTATAATGCAGAGGAATTCGATGAATATGTTGGGTGGGGATTAGATATCAGTCCTATCAATGAGATCCTTATAGAGAAATCTGTGCTCGGATGGAAGGAGTATGAACTCGAGGTAATGAGGGATCTTAAAGACAATGTTGTCATTATATGTTCTATAGAGAACTTTGATCCTATGGGAATACACACAGGTGACAGCATTACCGTTGCGCCAGCACAGACCCTAACAGATAAAGAATATCAGATAATGCGTGATGCTGCCATAAAGATCATCCGGGAGATCGGGGTTGAGACAGGTGGTTCCAACATACAGTTTGCTGTTAACCCTGATGATGGGAAGATGGTAGTGGTTGAGATGAATCCGAGGGTTTCCAGGAGCTCTGCGCTTGCCTCCAAGGCAACCGGTTTTCCAATAGCCAAGATCGCTGCAAAATTGGCTGTGGGCTATACCCTTGATGAGATACCTAACGATATTACAAGAGAGACACCAGCATCTTTTGAGCCTACGATCGACTACTGTGTGGTCAAGTTTCCTCGCTTCGCCTTTGAGAAGTTCCCCTCAGCAGATAGGGTACTCACGACCCAGATGAAATCTGTGGGAGAGGTCATGGCTATTGGCCGTACATTCAGAGAGGCGCTTCAGAAGGCGATCAGGTCCTTAGAGATAGGAAGATACGGCTTAGAGGAGCAGATATTGGGTGATGACAAGGATAAGATAAGGGATAAGTTAAGGGTTCCTGACTGGGAAAAGGTATGGCAGATCGCTGATGCATTTAGGGCAGGTATATCCATTGATGAGATATTTGAACTAACCAGGATCGATAGGTGGTTTCTTTATAATATATATGAAATTGTGAGGTTAGAGGATAAATTGAGATCATCACCTCTTACCCCGGATATTAGATCGGAAGAGCACACGTCTGAACTCCAGTCACATTCCTTTATCTCGTATGCCGTCTTCTGCTTGAAAAAAAAAACACTACCACTTATCGACTCACACATACAACCACCTACCATGTC
>CAJVYE010000231.1 GCA_913009285.1 uncultured Nitrospirota bacterium
CAATATTGTAAATTTGGTAAGCTTCCATGTTATCTCAATGCCCTTTAAGAGGGCAACTGCAGGATTATAGCTCTCTTTTATGATCTCCCCTTCTGCAATAATACCTATGAGTCCTACCTCTATCTCCTCTCCAAATAAATTTTTGATCTTCTCTGGAATAGGAGCAATCATCGTTTGGAAAATCTCTCCAGATTCCTTTTCTATCACAAATGTCATCTCCTTGCCAGGATTACTACGAATCATATCTGCCAGCTTATCCCATTGATCAAACCTTTTTCCATCAACACTAATAATCTTATCACCCTTCTTTATCCCTCCACTCATAGCAGGAGATCCCTCTTTTACCTCTCCAATGCGGGTTGACATAGTGGGAAAACCAACCATAAATATTATTGCAAATATCAATATAGCAGCCATCATATTAAAGAGGGGACCGGCAATGACTACGCTCAATCTCTTCCAAATAGCCGCTGCTGAAAATGATCTCTCCAGGTCCTGACACTCCTCTTCTGGATCTTCACCAATCAATTTTACATAACCACCTAGTGGGAATACCGAAATAAGATATTCTGTCTCCCCTACCTTTTTACCAATCAACTTAGGTCCAAATCCAAGCGAAAACCTCTCAACCCCTATCCCCAGGATCTTTGCTATGCTAAAGTGTCCAAGCTCGTGTATAAATATTAAAGGACCTAAAGCAACAATAACTATCACTATCTTGTACCCCCATGAAGCGAACAGATCGAAGGGGATTAAACCTGACATAAAAAACGTTTCCATTTAGATATCTCCTATAAATTAATTTGTAAGCGTTCAAAAAACACTGAAATTTGAAATTGGAAATTAGGTAATAGTTCAACCATAATTTTAATCCTTAAAAAGCATAATATGATACCACGGATATTCACGGATTTACGCTGAGATTTATTAATAGGACTTCATCTCACGATGAAGTTCCATTAATAAATTCCAGTGATATTCTGTGTTTTTCCGGGGTGTATTATTACGATAACACAAATTTCCAATTTCTAATTTCAAACCGTGAACGGTTACATTATTTTATACCTCTCTTATCTTCTGCAAGAGAGATATGTTCTCGGCATGGCCAGTCATATTGGCCTTAATCAGTCCTTTAATAGGTCTTCCAAGAAGGTAAAAGTCTCCGATAATATCAAGTATCTTGTGACGTACAAATTCATCAGAAAATCTCAGTGTGGTATTTATCACCCTTTCATTATCTAATAATATAACATTGCTCAGTTTTCCTCCACTTGCAAGCCCTTTTTCTTCTAATTTTTCGTAGTCTTTCAGAAAGCCAAATGTTCGTGCCGGGGCAATCTCATCCCTGAAGCTCTCTCTACCCAAAAAGGTATATGAATATTCTTGTCTTCCCACAGGAGGTGGATACTCCATTGTGTAATGGATAGTAAAATTTGGTGAGGGTTCAATAGAGATATTCCTTTTATCATCCGATGCACTCTTGACACAATGATAGTCATTTATCTCTAATTCCTTACTTATTGATTCCTGCTCCTCAATCCCCCCATCCTCTATAAGTTGACAAAAATCCTTGGCAGAGCCATCCATGATCGGAACCTCATCCCCTATTTTGATAAGCAAATTACTTATTCTATACATATGTAATACCGCCATAATGTGTTCTATTGTCCTTACAGTGGTATATCCCCTTTTTAAGGAGGTTGCGTATTCGGTCGACTCTACATGATCTAGGTGAGCTGGAACTGTCTCCCCGGTAGATATATCACCGAATACTATCCCGCTATTGGGAGGGAGGGGAGACAATATCAACCCTGTCTTCAGCCCTGAATGCAGTCCCTGTCCACAAAGAACAACACTCTTTTTGAGGGTCCTCTGTCGTATACATTCTGAAGAGCTTTTACCAACAACCACCCTCTGTCTGGTTTTTCTCTTACGTTGTCTACAGGGATCGGCAACTAAAACCCCATCTTTTTTCATTTCAACCCCTTGTATCTCGGGGATGACATTCTCTTCATGGCCTTCTATCTCCCCCTTCTGTTTATCTAGTGCATGGTTTATAGTAAAAATCACATTCTCCAGGGAGAGGGGCTTTTCAATAAAATCGAATGCCCCTAGTTTTGTTGCCTTCACTGCTGTATCTATACTTCCATGTCCTGACATTGCAATCACTTTTAAATCTGACTTAAATCCTTTGATAGCCTTTAATATCTCAATACCATCCATTCCTGGTATCCATATATCCAGCAGCACAAGCTCTGGCTGATCGGATTGAATCACCTCGAGTGCCTTGAAACCATCCGCCGCCTTGGAGACCCTGAAACCTTCATCAGTCAAGATCCCTTCTAGAGAGGTGAGGATACTCTCTTCATCATCAACAATCAAAATATGAGCCTTTTTCTTCATACTGGTAATTCTATCACAAATGTTGTCCCTTTTGGCAAATTATCCCTTACCTTTATATAACCATTATGATCTGCAATTATTCTATTGGCAATAGCCAACCCCAGACCTGTGCCTTTTCTCTTTGTAGTGAAATACGGAAGAAACAATTTGTCTCTATACTTAGGATGAATACCCCTTCCATTATCAGATACCTCTATCCTGACTGTTTTAGTGGAGAGAGCCATAAAGGTCTTTATCTCAATCACTCCCCCACCATTTACAGCATAGATAGAATTTTCGATGAGATTGATAAATACCCTCTTTATCTGCTCTGCATCTATCCTTATAAAATCAATTCTGGGATCGTATTTTGTCAGTATCTTAATATTCTTATGAGATCCTTTATAGAGTAAGACAACATCATCTATAATCTGATGAATCCTGTTAGGACCTGGATTAGATTCAGGCATCCTGGCAAATCTGGAGAATTCATTGACAGATCGGAAGAGCACACGTCTGAACTCC
>CAJVYE010000232.1 GCA_913009285.1 uncultured Nitrospirota bacterium
ATGGATTGATATACGATAGTCAAGTCATGATAAATCTTCCTTAAAATTCATCACAACAGAAAATTATATGTTATTATAGTATAATTATAGAAATTATAAAGTAGGCCCCTTAGTTCACCTTTTATGAAAATTGCTATTTTATCACCTATTGCATGGAGAACGCCACCAAGGCATTATGGCCCGTGGGAGAGGGTGGTGTCTCTACTGTGTGAAGGGTTAGTTGAAAAAGGGATTGATGTTACACTCTTTGCGACTGCCGATTCTCAAACAAAAGGGAAACTTAAATCCATCTGCCCTGCTCCATACGAAGAAGATAAGAGTCTATTACCCAAGATATGGGAGTGTTTGCATATTGCCTATCTCTTTGAACAGGCAGAGGAGTTTGACCTGATCCATAACCACTTTGATTTCCTGCCTCTTTCCTATAGCCGGCTTGTAGACACCCCCATCGTTACTACTATCCACGGGTTCTCTTCTCCACAGATCCTTCCAGTGTATAAGGAATATAGTGATCGTGGTTATTACGTCTCTATCAGCAATGCTGACCGTAGCCCTGATCTCGATTATATCGCCACGGTCTACCACGGTATTGATCTGGAATCCTTTACTTTTAAGGAGGAAATAGGAGATTACCTCTTATTTTTTGGTCGTATCCATCCTGATAAAGGAACTAAAGAGGCGATCGAGATTGCCAGAATCTTTGGCATGCGGCTTATAATTGCAGGAATTATCCATGACCAGGCCTATTTTGATGAAAAGGTTGCACCTCATCTGAATAACGATAATATAGTCTATGTAGGATCAGCAGGGCCAGAGTTGAGGGATAAACTCCTTGGGGATGCTTACGCACTCTTGCACCCAATAAATTTTGAGGAACCATTTGGGCTGAGTGTTATTGAATCAATGTCCTGTGGAACCCCTGTCGTGGCCTTTCCAAAGGGGTCAATGCCTGAGATAATAAAGGATGGTGAGACAGGATATATAGTTAATGATGTTGAGGGAGCTGCAAAAAAATTGAAACAGATTCCTGGTATTAATAGAAGTAAGTGTCGCGGTTGGGTAGTGAAACGATTCAGCCGGTCCCGCATGGTAGAAGATTACATCAACGTATATAAAAAAATATTTGAACTAGAGAAAAGAAAGGGTTGCAGATGATGGTATATCAAATCCCCCCTAACCCCCCTTTTCCAAAGGGGGGAATTTAGAAAGATGGTTTTCAGTAATTCCCCCCCTTTGGAAAAGGGGGGTTAGGGGGGATTTATTCAGTTGTATTGGCTACTTACTTTTTGGAAGGGTAAAGTAAAAGGTTGCCCCCTTTCCTTTTAGGGAGTTAACCCATATCTTTCCACCATGATTTCCGACTATCATCTTTACAATTGTCAACCCTATACCTGTCCCCTCAGCATCTATCTCTTCTAGACGTCTAAATATCTGAAATATCTCTTCATTATGATATCTTTTATCAATTCCTATCCCATTATCCTTTATATAAAACTCAAAAAATCTATCTCTATCTTTATAACCTATCTTGATTTGAGGTTTTTGGGGAGTGCCCATAAATTTAATTGAGTTACTTATAAGATTTTGAAACACCTGAGAGATTCTTTGCCTGTTACAAAGTATGATCGGCATATTGTTTTGCACTATTATCTTTATTTCTTCATCTTTCAGTTGAAATCTCAATAACTCAACTGTATCTCTTATTATCTCTGATATATTACACTCCTCCAAAGGTGCTGTGACTTTCCCTACTTTCGATAGCTCCAATATATCACAAATCAGACGATCCATATTATCAACACCCTTCTGAATACGATTAAGGTAAAACTTTGCATTCTCATCTAATTTGCCGTCATGACGTCTTAATAAAAGTGAAACAAATCCTTTGATTGATATAACCGGTGATTTCAGGTCATGAGAAATGACATATACAAAGTTTTCCAATTCTTCATTTTTCTTCCTGATTTCTTCCTCTGATTTCTTCCTTTCAGTAATATCCCTGCAGATACCAAGGATGAAGCTCTTGTCTCCATATGTTATTAGACCGCAGTTCATTTCAGTAGGAACTGTATCTCCATTCTTCCTCAAGATGACCATCTCACTCTGAACTCCCTCACCATTTAAGACCTTATGCATCTTCTTTTTGCAGTTCTCTATCTCACTCTTTGGATAGAGCATCCAGATTTGCATCCCAATTAATTCTTCTTTAGTGTAGCCTGTTAACTCCTCTATTTTGGGATTTGTATCTATTATTTGAGCATTGTCTGGATTTACAAACAATATAGCGTCCTCAGCCTTGTTTATTGATAGCTTATATTTCTCTTCTGATTCCTGTAGTTGTTTAAATAAGAGGGCATTTTCAATGCAAATAGCAGATTGAGTGGCAAGGTTTAAACAGAGGTTTATACGATCCTTGGTATATCTATCGGGGAATTTATAATAGAGGTAGAATAACCCAATCCCCTTCTCCTTGCCTATAAGCGGCAGACATATAAATGATCTGATCCCCTCCAATTTGTGTAGATTGTATAATGGGTTATCTGATCTGAGATTGTTACATTCAATAATACGGTTCTCTGAGAGAATTGTATCTATTGAATCATTCAAGCAAGATTCAATCTTCTTTGCAGAATTTTTATTGACAAACCCTCTTGTATGTATTTCTAAAAATGATTGTATATCTTCTTTTTTGATAAGAATGATTGCAGAGGCATTCGCTCCTGATAGCTTTATAAGATCGGAAGAGCACACGTCTGAACTCCAGTCACATTCCTTTATCTCGTATGCCGTCTTCTGCTTGAAAAAAAAAAAAAAAAACAATATCACTTCCGCCAGAACTTGCAAAAGAGGCAGAAGAAATTTCACCCCACAACTATCATCACACTACTGCCAGTTCGCCTTACTTTA
>CAJVYE010000233.1 GCA_913009285.1 uncultured Nitrospirota bacterium
GTCTTTTTTTCCAAAGGGCTGGCATCTCTGATTTTTAAGCAGAATATTCTTCATGCCCTTCTTTACTGGGGGGTTATGATATTTCTCGCTTCAAGGTATGGGGCCCTGTCCGTTCCTATCTCTCATCTTGTCGCCATGTCAGCCGGATATCTTTTTATATGGGGATATGCCAATTATTGTGGAAAAATCAACTACAGGCCTTTGATATTGGGATTTATTGCAGGAATAGCTATAATGAATATTTCTTGGTTTGCTGTTAAGGAAGTCAACTTTATTATTCCTGTTATTTTATGGATAATATTTTTATCTGTATTGTTTTTTTCTCCTTCTTTTCAAGGAAAACAAACAGTTAAAATGGTTTTTAACAACATCCGAAGGGGTAGCGTAAGATGAATCAATGTCCTGCATGTGGGGAGGAAATAATAGCAGAATTTATTGAAAGATATGATAAGTATACCCTTAATCGTTGCCCGGCTTGTGATGTTATTTTTTCTAATCCCATGGAAAATCCTGGAGCTGAATGGTATGAAAGGTCAGAGAGATATGCAGTTGGTAAAATTTTACCTGTTCATTCTTGGCATCATAAACAGTTTCTAAATAACCGAGAGTTTTACGGAAGACGGTTATTGGATATTGGATGCGGGACAGGGATATTTTTAAATAAGGCAAGGGAAAAGGGGTACGAGGTATGGGGGATTGATTTTGATAAAGAAGCAGTGAGAATTGCCAAGGAGCGATATAGACTGAATAATGTCTATGTTATGGATGTAGAGAGTCTTTTTGAAAATTTTTCTCAAGATAGATTTGATATTATATCCTTTTTTGAGGTCTTGGAACATTTAGATAATTCGATTCAATTCATTAGACAGATTAAGAATATCCTTAAACCCAGAGGCTATGTTGCCATAAGTGTTCCAAATCGTGAGCGAACCTTAGAGACCATGGGTGATGGTGATTATCCGCCAAATCATTTGACAAGATGGAATAGATATTGTCTATCTGCATTCTTAGAACAAAATGGATTTAAGATCGTTAGATGTGTGGTAAAAAAAATGGATGCTGAAGAAGTAGCAGGGTATCTAAAGGCAAAAATCCGTTTCGGTATTGGAAAGGGGTTGGTAATGCGGGGTATAGAGGCAGATAAACCGGAAGATATCCAGAGGGCTGCCACTCTAATGAGTTGTAAAGATCTGATATTCAAAGGGCTTACTCTTCCCTTGATACCCATTTTATCTGTTCTTTCTTTGGAAGGTACAGGTCTTTATGTTCTTGCGAGGTTAAAATGAGAATAGCTATTAATGCAAAGGTCTTGAGTGAAAGAGAAATTAAGGGAATAGGTGTCTATACATATAATCTACTCAAGGCTATTTCTGAGATAGACAAAAAAAATCAGTATGTGATTTATTCCAATCAGCCAATAGTGCATAAGATAAATGATAGTAACTTTCAAGAAAGAATCCTTAAGTTTCCTAATAAATTATGGTGGTATCTCCGTCTTCCTTTGGAATTTATTAATAATAAATATGACCTCCTTTTTGTTTATAAGGAAATGGTTCCATTAATAAAGAGATCTAAAACTGTTGTGGTGTGTCATGATTTAGGTCCGGTTAGTAATATATATGACAGGGTTCATTTTTGGATAGCAATCAATTATGCCTTTAAAGCAGCGGACAAGATTATTGCCGTATCAAAAGCTACCAAAGAGGATATTATTGAGAAGTGCGAAATAGATCCTGCTAAGATTACTGTGACTCATCTAGGTTATGATGAAATGTTATACAAACCTTGTGTGGATGAGAATTTAATCCGTAAGGTTAAAGAACGGTATGGGATAAGGGGTAATTACATCATCAATACTAGTAGTATCCTCTGGTGGAGAAAAAACGTAAGCAGACTTATCAATGCCTTTCATACGTTGAAGGCAGAGGGTATTATTAATCACCAACTGGTGATTACAGGAGAAAGAGGCGAGGCATATAAAGAGATTATTAGATTGATATACTCCTTAGGACTTGAAGGAGATGTCATTTTCCTAGGTTATATACCTATAGAAGATATGCCGATACTACTTAGCGGTGCCGATGTCCTGGTATTTCCGTCTCTTTATGAGGGGTTTGGTCTGCCTTTATTAGAGGCTATGGCGTGTGGTTGTTCTGTTGTAACCTCTAATCTCTCTGCCATGCCTGAAGTGGTGGGAGATGCAGGGATATTGGTTGACCCGTATAATACAGAGGAGATTGTTGGGGCTATAGAGAAGATAGTGACAGATCCTGAACTGAGAAATCGAATGTGTAAGAAGGGGCTTGAGCGGGCAAGGGGATTTTCGTGGAAAAAGACTGCAACAGAGACCCTGAAGGTTTTTGAAAGTCTGAAATGAAGGTCCTTTTTACATGGCATGCAGCAGTTGAACCAGAATATCGAAAGCTCTTTACAGAGATAATAAGGAAAAGGCATGAGCTTATAGTTATTAGTCCAGGATCATGGACCGAAGGAGGAAGATTACAAAAGATAGACAAGTTAAATGAATTTGGATATCGGCTTTTTGCCCTTCCAGTTTTTTTGCGTGATAAAATTAAAGGATTTTTTTATCCCAATCTATATACCTTATATCAAATATTTTATAAGTTTAAACCTGATATTATCCATATCTTTGAAGAACCTTACTCTCTGGGTGTTCTGCTTCAGACGGAAACGGAATTTTTCACAATCTAAATAAGCTATAATTAATAACCTTATTTAGAGGAGAAAAATATGGAACGCAAAAAGAGAAGCAGATTCACCTTAGAAGAAAGAGCGAATATTCTAAAACAGCATTTGCTTGAGAAAAAAGCATTGTCTGATCTATGCGATAAAAATAATATACATCCAACCATGTTCTATCGCTGGC
>CAJVYE010000234.1 GCA_913009285.1 uncultured Nitrospirota bacterium
AGTAGGTGATGATGGACGGGCAAGCGTGGCTAAGGAAGATGGTGCGGGGGCTAGCGAGTGTTGAGATGTGAGAACGGGTGTGTAGGGTGTGGAAAAGAGAGAGAAGAAGAAGAAGGTTTTTTTTTTCAAGCGGAAGACGGCAAACGAGATAAAGGAATGTGACTGGAGTTCAGACGTGTGCTCTTCCGATCTAATATGATTTTCATACCCATGAGATTCCAGCCAAAGACCTAAAAGGTACTATTGTTGACAAAAAAACAGGTGTGGTCTGGAAGGGTAAGTTAGGACAGGACTATACCACGACCAGGAAGGCATACAAGAAGTATGTTGGTCAGATGATTAATGACAAGGTATATCGAGGATTTCCGCCAGATAAGGTGAATAAGTCTGGCATGTTTGAGATATACTCAGAACTGCTCAAGAAAAAGGGCTTTAACCCAATGCCGGGTTGGATGCCCATTCCAGAACATCAGAAGATGAGGAAGGATGAGCTGATTCTAACTACCTACAAGGTCAATGTCCATACTCATTCAAGGACCCAGAACTGCAAATGGCTAACTGAGATTTATCATGACAATCCTGTATGGATTAATCCCAAAACCGCTGCAGCTATAGGGATTAAGGATGGTGATATTATTATGATTAAATCTAAGATTGGAGAGATTAAGATCAAGGCTCATGTGACCGAGGGAATTCACCCTGATGTAGTGGCTATTTCCCATCATGTCGGACACTGGGAATACGGAAGATATGCCTCTGGCAAAAAGGAGCCTACCAGTACAGATAATGACCCTGATCTCGCACTTATCTGGTGGAAAGAGCATGGTGTTAGACCAAACTGGATTATCCCTATTGCAGGCGACCCAATTGGTGGAACCATGCGCTGGATGGATACTGTTGTTAAGGTGAGAAAGATATAAAATTAGAAATGAAGGGCCATATAGTATCTATAAATATCAGTGAAAGCAAGGGCACAAAAAAGGCTGAAGTAGGGAAGGCGTTTGTCAAACAGGGATTCGGTATTGAGGGGGATGCGCATGCCGGCGACTGGCACAGGCAGATCAGCTTACTTGCAAAAGAGAGTATTGAAAAGATGGAGGCTAGGGGTCTATATCTCAAGCCAGGAGATTTTGCCGAGAATCTGACAATTAGAGGGATAGATCTGACAGATATAAAGATTGGGATATCACTCAAACTAGGGAAGGATGTAATTATAGAGATAACCCAGATCGGAAAGGAGTGTCATGATCGCTGTGCAATATATAATCGCCTTGGAGATTGCGTTATGCCGAGGGAAGGTATCTTTGCAAAGGTAATGAGAGAGGGGTGGATAGAGAAGGGTGATGAAATAAAATCCGTTCAAGCCGTTTAAACTGTTTAAACGGCTTGAACGGTTTAAACAGCTTGTAAGCGTTCACAGAACACTGAAATTTAAAATTGGAAATTAGAAAAAAATGAAAAGAGTTTACGAATTAGAGGTTTACAAATTTCCAATTTCCAATTTCAAACCGTGAACGGTTACAACAGCTTGAACGGTTTTTTTAAAGAGGTTCTCAATGTCTTGCCTCAGAGATAGATATAACAGGGTAATAAGATATCTCAGGATATCGATCACTGACCGGTGTAATCTCAGATGTATATACTGTATGCCACAGGAGGGTGTCCCTCTCTTAAGGCATGGAGATATCCTCTCATTCAAGGAGATAGAGAGGATAACAAGGGCATTTGTCCTTCTTGGTGTTACTAATGTCAGGATTACAGGGGGTGAACCATTACTGAGGAGAGACATAGTACACCTTGTAAGTAAGCTCTCCAATATCCAAGGGATATCCGATCTCTCAATCACCACAAATGCTACCCTCTTATCAGGATATGCAGAACCCCTAAAAAGAGCTGGATTAGACAGGGTAAATATAAGTCTTGATTCTTTAGATCCCAAAAGATTCTTTGAGATTACAAGAGGTAGTAAACTGAAAGATGTACTGGATGGGATTGACAGTGTCCTTAAGGCCAATCTTAAACCTGTGAAGATAAATATGGTTGTAATGAGGGGAATAAATGACAATGAGGTGATTAAGATGGTGAGGTATTTTAGGGGTAAACCGATCAATCTCAGGTTTATTGAATGCATGCCAACAAATAGAAAGACCTTTCTCCCTGCAAGACATTTTATACCGATGGAGGAGATAGAGAAAAAGATAAGAAGTGAATTTTCTCTTGAGCAGACTCTTGCAAAAGGGATTGGACCCGCACGTTACCACCGTATAAAAGGAGATTCATTAAAAATAGGCTTTATTAGTCCGATAAGCCAACATTTTTGCAGCAAATGTAACAAGGTTAGGCTGACCGCAGATGGCCGGCTCAGGCTATGCCTCTTGCAGGCAGTGAAGGAGTTTTATCTTGGTGAGGTATTACACAAAGGGGTATCTGACAGTATATTAACCCGCATAATAAAAAAGGTAATAATGGCTAAGCCTTTCAGGCATAAACTAGTTGCAGATAATATAGAATCCTGTAGATACGAATTCAAAAGCTCGATGTCCTCAATCGGAGGATAATGGATCTCTTATATACTAACACCCTTGAAATATCATCTGTTGAATTTTCAAAAGCGCTGATAGGAAATTGCTTTTTTAACCCAAATAATGCAATTGAAATCGTTAGAATACGCCGAAGAAGTGCCATAGGCAAGGCGCTTCAATAGCTTTGGGCACAGACATATTGAAATATTTCTGTGGTCAAAGCTATTGAAGCTTTTGCCGCCTGTGATGCTGATTTCAAGGGACGGGTCAGAAATAGCTTGGCATTTTTCGCGCTCAGATTTAGGTCAGGTTTGGTCGATCTGATTGAGCGAAACCGCAGGAATAGCAGTGCTATAT
>CAJVYE010000235.1 GCA_913009285.1 uncultured Nitrospirota bacterium
TACAGATCTGAGGGCCAGTGCCTCATTGATACTGGCTGGTCTGGCAGCAAAAGGTGATACTACCATCTCCAGGGTTTATCATATAGACAGGGGGTATGAATGTATAGAGAAAAAATTAGCGCAATTGGGTGCTAAGATAAGGAGGGTAGGTTCAGTAAGGAGTAGGCAATTGGCAGTTGGCAATTAGCAATTAGCAATTAGCAATTAGCAATTAGCAATTAGCAATTAGCAATTAGCTAAATCCAAAATCCTAATGTTCAAAACATTATCTGGATTTTTTCATTAAACTGTTATTGAATTTTGGTCATTAGATATTGTTTATTTATTGCCTATTGCCAACTGCGTACTCCCTACTGCCTACTATTATAGCCGAGGCGTCTCGCCTCGGGTGTCAGGCAGGATGCCTGACCTATAAAACAAATAAGGGGTTGATAGATTTGAAACTCATAAGATCGTGGGAAGATGGATATGAAGCGATTATTGAAAAAATTGTCTCTAGAGGTGATGCAGATACAAGGGATATTGAAAATATAGTAAGAGATGTTATTGAAGGTGTACGAAAAGGTGGAGATGAGGCACTCATAGAATATACAAAGAGATTTGATGGTGTGGTTCTTACTCCTTCAGAGATAAAGATAAAGGGAGATGATATAAAGGAGGCTTACAGGACAGCAGATGAGGATATGGTAACCTCTATAAGGGTTGCCACAGAGAGGATAGAGGGGTTTCACAACAAGCAGATAGAGAAGTCATGGGATTATCAGGAGAGTGATGGGGTAGTTCTGGGCCAGATTATACGTCCTATTACACAGGTTGGGGTCTATATTCCTGGTGGAAAGGCATCATATCCATCATCTGTATTAATGAATGTGATACCTGCCAGGGTAGCAGGGGTTAAAAAGATTATTATGTGTACCCCTTCATCTCATGATGGTATAAATCCATATGTACTCATAGCAGCAGATATATCCGGTGTAGATGAGATATTTAAAGTAGGTGGGGCACAGGCCATTGCAGCAATGGCTTACGGGACAGGGAATATCCCAAAGGTGGATAAAATAGCCGGTCCAGGTAATATCTACGTAGCTATAGCAAAGAGGCTGGTCTTTGGAGAGGTAGGTATAGATATGATAGCAGGTCCTACTGAGATATTGATAATTGCTGATAAGACAGGGAGGGCTGATTATATTGCTGCGGATCTCCTTTCTCAGGCCGAACATGATGAGATGGCAGTACCTATCCTGGTTACTACTTCTGAGGAATTGGCTGAGGATGTGAAAAGAAGACTATTCATTCAGTGTGATGGACAAAGCCGATCTGATATCATTAAGGAATCATTAGGGAAACATGGCTTTATTTTTATTGTTAAGGATATGCATGAGGCAATTGAACTGTCGAATAGGATTGGACCTGAACATCTGGAATTGGCAGTAGATGATCCCCTAAAGATATTGGATAGGGTAGAGAATGCCGGGGCAGTTTTTTTGGGACATTACACGCCAGAGGCTGTTGGAGATTATATGGCAGGCCCAAGCCATGTCCTGCCAACCGGTGGAACCAGCAGGTTTTCCTCACCTCTTGGGGTTTACGATTTCTTGAAGAGGACCAGTCTTATATCGTATACTGAAGAAGGACTGAGGAAGATTGCTGATCCTGTTCTTGATATTGCCAGATTAGAAGGACTGGATGCACATGCAAGGGCAGTGATGATTAGAAGAGAGAATTTATAATGAAGAATATAGATAGCTTTATCAGACCAGATATCAGAGAATTAAAGGGGTATCATGTGGAGGATATCCCTTGCCGGGTTAAATTGGATGCTATGGAGAACCCCTATCCCCTGCCTGATGATTTATGGACAATGGTGATAAAGGAGGTAAAGGGGACCTTTATAAATAGATATCCAGATCCTAAGGCCGCAGGGTTAAAACGTGTTATTGCCAAACAACTAGATGTTGTACCTGAGGATATAATTATCGGGAATGGTTCTGATGAACTGATACAGATGATTATTACAGCATTTTGTGGATTCCATGAGAAGATCCTTTATCCTGTCCCTTCATTCTCCATGTATGAGATTATAGCCAGGGCATTAGGAAGAGGTACAGTAGAAGTACTGTTAGATGATAAATGGGATTTCCCTTTAGATGAAATAAAAGAGAGAATGATGGATGGTGATATCAAGATAATCTTTATCAGTTATCCGAATAATCCAACAGGGAATTGTTTCTCAATGGAGAGGATATTAAGAATCATAGAAGGCTTTGAAGGGATAATAGTGCTTGATGAGGCATATTTTGATTTTTCTAAGAAGACCTTTCTTTCTTATCTAAAGGAGTTTAATAATCTGATCATACTTCGCAGCCTTTCAAAGATCGGTATGGCAGGGTTACGGATAGGATTTTTGGTAGCTAATAGGACGTTGATAGAGACAATAGTAAAGGTGAAACTACCTTATAACTCTAACATATTATCGCAGGTTGTATCAAGAGTTGTCCTTGAGAATAGGGAGTTGATCGATGCTCAAGTCGATTCCATTATATCTGAACGTGAGAGATTATTAAAAGGCCTTGAAGGTATGGAGGGGGTAACCCCCTCTCCTTCTGAAGCTAATTTTATCCTATTTAATACCTATGAGGAGGCTATCGTTATTTACAATAGATTAATTGAAAAGGGGATATTGATAAAGAAGATGGATGACAGTGGGCGGTTGAAAAACTATCTTCGAGTGAGTGTTGGTAGATTCGAAGAAAATGATGACTTCTTGATTGGGTTAAAAGATTCTTTGGGCGAGCCCTAAGTATTTGATATTTGAATCCGTTCACAGTTATCAGTTTACAGTTTTTTCAATTTCCTTTTACTTTCTGTTTTCAT
>CAJVYE010000236.1 GCA_913009285.1 uncultured Nitrospirota bacterium
GGCATACGAGATAAAGGAATGTGACTGGAGTTCAGACGTGTGCTCTTCCGATCTAGGTGTCTTTATATTTCCAAAAAGTTCACCACTGGAGCAAAGCTCAATCTTCTTGGTTGCATTTATATTCCCACTTATCTTTCCCCTTACGATAATCGTTCCCACAGAGATATCTGCATCAAGGACAGCATTTTCACCGACTATTAAGGTATCTTTTGTAATTACCTCCCCCCCAAGCTTACCATCTATCCTTACAGTTTTTTCAAAACTCAATACCCCTTTGAATTCTGTGTCCTCTCCTAAAAACGCCTTTATGTCTCTATCTTTAGTACTGTCATCACCTGATCTCATCCTAACCCCTCCCCGTGTTAATTAGTATTTCGAATTTAGGATTTAATTAACCTGATAATCCTTTCAAGGTCTTCATCAGAATAAAAGGAGATCTCTATCCTTCCTCCCTTCTTTCCTTGCTTTATTTTTACCTTTGTGCCTAGATGTCTCTGAAGATCTTCCTCTCCCTTGACCAGGAAGATATCCCTTTGTTTCTCTTTTTTATCCTGACCCTTCTTTTTCCTATTCCTGATAAAGGCTTCGACATCCCTAACAGACATTGCCTTTTTGAGGATCATGTCCCGCAGCTCTTTCTGTTTTTCAGGAGGGTCTATCCCAAGAATCGCCCTGGCATGTCCCATAGATAGAAGATCGTTATTTATATCCTCTCTGATAATTCGGGGTAATTTGAGTATGCGGAGATAATTTGATATTGACGACCTGTCCTTACCCACCCTTTTAGAGACCTCCTCCTGCGTGAGATGGAATTCGTCTATAAGCTGTTTATAGACCATAGCCTCTTCTATTGGGTTCAGATCTTCCCTATGTATATTCTCTGTTAATGCCAACTCGACTGCCTCTGAATCAGAGACATCACGTATCAGGGCTGGTATCTTATCCAGACCAGCCTTCTGTACAGCCCGCCATCTCCTCTCCCCAGCGATCAGTTCATAATAACCATCCCCTTTTCGCTGGACGATTATAGGCTGGATAACGCCCTTCTCCTCAATAGAACATGCCAATTCCGCAATCTTCTTTTCTTCAAAGACCTTCCTTGGTTGATATCTATTGGGACGCACATTTTCGACAGGGATATAGGTAAGATTGTTATCACTTATTTCCCCTGAATCAGGAATAAGTGCCCCCAACCCGCGACCTAAGACCTTTCTCTGCATTTGCTATCACTTCCCTTGCAAGATCAAGATAGGCATCAGCCCCCCTAGATTTTATATCATAGAAGACTATCGGCTTACCATGACCCGGGGCCTCGCTTAGACGAACATTTCGAGGTATTATTGTTTTAAAAAGATAATTGCTGAAGTACCTCTTTACCTCCTCAAATATCTGATTTGATATCAGGGTTCTCCCATCATGCATAGTTAGGAGTATACCCTCTGTGGTCAAAGATGGATTAAGGGATCTTTTTACCAATTTTATGGTCCGGAGCAAATGACTAAGCCCCTCCAATGCATAATATTCACACTGGAGAGGTATCAAGACAGAAGAAGCCGCTGTAAGAGAATTGATGGTAAGGAGACCAAGAGAAGGAGGAGTGTCGATGATGATAAACTCATATTCATCCCTTATCTGGTCTAATACTATCTTTAGCCTTGCCTCACGCTTCTCCATCCCTACCAGCTCAATCTCTGCACCTATGAGGTCCATAGTTGCTGGTATAATATTGAGGGACTCCAGCTCTGTTTTATGGATGGCATTTTTAATATATGTCTCTCCTATAAGGATATTATATATACTCGCTTCGATTATTTTTTTGTCGATACCCATTCCGCTTGATGTGTTTCCTTGCGGGTCGAGGTCTAGCAGGAGTACCCTCTTCTCTGCCATTGCCAAGCAGGCAGAGAGATTTATCGCTGTTGTTGTCTTATCAACCCCTCCCTTTTGATTAACAACGCTTATGACCTTCCCCATATCTTTCTCTCTCAAATAAATATAGACCCTGTTCGATTATATTAAAGAAGCCTTACTAAAAGCAAGCTTTTTTTGAGCTTGCCATCTCCCCAAATTTATGGCCGTCCAGAGTATAACCCCCAAGGGCATCATCGTGAAATAGTGAAACATCTTCATAATATTGACATGTACATTTAAGGATAGTATATTTATTTTATTTTGTAATAGGAAATATATTTATGTATGACATAGTTAACTTTACTGCCGCAGACATGGTCTCATGCGGAGAGATTCTCCGCAAATTGAATGTTGGGGCCCTGTCTATGGAGGAAGTTGCTGTCAATATAACTCAGTTTTTATATGATAACTTTCGTGTCAAAGAAACCAATGAGACAACTTTTGCTTTAGTACGGTTATATAAGACACATCCTTATAATTTGTTACCTTCAGAGCTTCAGAATTTTGCACATAAAATCCTATCACAAGAATCAGATTTTAGTGGTAATATACAATGCCTAACACTGCTGAGCTCAAGGGGAGACAAAGAGGCCTGGAATTCTCGTAAAACCTCTCAAGGACACCAGACTATCCCCCTATTTAGTGAGAATTTTGTACATTCGCTGCCTATGGTATCTGGACTTATCAAGCAGTTAGGGTTAGAAATCTCTGATGTTGTTGCCCCTGACACTTCCATACAGATAGAAAACCATTCCAAGAGTTACAATGTCTTCTATATTTCAGACGCAAGAGGGAGTGCCTTCATTCCTGCTCAACAGGAGTTTGTAATACCTTACGGTATTAGATCAGTCATCGGTTTTGGAGGAATAGATCGGAAGAGCACACGTCTGAACTCCAGTCACATTCCTTTATCTCGTATGCCGTCTTCTGCTTGAAAAAAAAAAA
>CAJVYE010000237.1 GCA_913009285.1 uncultured Nitrospirota bacterium
GTACTATCCGGATATTTTTTCTTGTCTTCTTTTTTTTTTTTAATGTCACGGCGACCACCGAGATCTACACTCTTTCCCTACACGACGCTCTTCCGATCTCTCCCACTTCAGATCCCTCCTCATCATAGCCATCTTGATGTCCCTGTCGATTGCCCCCTTTACACCCTTTGCGATGTCAGCAGCATGTGCAGCAATCTTTGAGGCAATAACACCTTCCTTAACATCCTCTACAGTAGGGAGTCTCAGGTGTTCAGATGGGGTTACGTAGCAGAGAAAATCTGCACCAGCAGAGGCTGCAATTGCCCCACCTATTGCAGAGGTGATATGGTCATAACCAGGAGCAATATCTGTCACCAATGGACCAAGCACATAGAATGGTGCATCATGACACAACCTCTTCTGGAGTAGTATATTGGCCTTAATTTGATTGATAGGCACATGACCAGGGCCCTCGATCATCACCTGCACATCTGCCTTCATAGCACGATCTGCCAGCTCGCCGAGGATTATTGTCTCCTGTACCTGCCCCCTGTCTGTAGCATCTGCAATACACCCGGGACGGAAACCATCTCCTAGGCTGAGTGTCATATCATACTCCCTGGCAATCTCCAGTAACCTGTCATAATGGGCATACAAGGGATTTTCCTCTTTTCTATACATCATCCACTTAATAAGGAGGGAACCACCACGACTCACAACATTTAGTATTCTCCCTTCCCTTTCCATTCTACCAAATGTCTCTAAGGTAACACCGCAGTGAACGGTTATGAAATCGACACCATCCTCCCCATGTCTCTGTATTACATTGAACATATCATCCTCAGAGATATCAGAGATGGTTCTGCCTTTCTTGAGATTCTCGCATGCAGCTTGGTATATAGGAACAGTTCCTATAGGGACCGGGGATCTATCTATAATAATCTTTTTGATCCTGTCGATGTCTCCACCAGTACTAAGATCCATTACAGTATCAGCCCCTGCCTTGACCGCCACATCCAGCTTCTCCAACTCCTTATCTATATCAGCATCATCCCCGGATGTACCTATATTGGCATTGATCTTTGTACTCAATCCCTTTCCTATACCAATAGGTTTTATATCTCTACGCCTGTTATTAAGGGTTATAACAATATTACCTTTTGCCACACCCTCCCTTACAAACTCGGGTGTTACCCCCTCAGAAACAGCTACCTTTCTCATCGCCTCTGTGATATTACCGGATTTTGCATCCTTTAATTGGGTATTCATAGCTCCTTTATCTCTTCAAATATCCTTCTATGGACTTCACAATATTCATATTCCCCACCAAGCTGTGCCATTATTACCTCTTCCTGCCAGTGGGCATTAAATAATCTGCATGATCTATCCTTGCAAAAGGGAGACCCTGTAAGATGGTAAAATAGAGACTGCATGATATATCCCTTCATTACCCCGGTCATACGCTTATCATCGTATTCTATAAATCTCCCCCTAATTCCCCTCTTGATCCCGGTTAATGATAGTTGATCCCTACCTTGAAATTGTTTGGCAAGATAGTATTCTTTTGGCTTTGCTGGTGCCTCCACTATACCTGCGATAGATATGATTGATGGATATCCATATATAGACACCCTTGTATGGTACCTCTGATCATCCTCATCCCATGTGGCAAAGAGCTGATTGGTAAAGATCATATGAAGATGTTTTAGATTCTGTTGCTCCTTAGGGATTATGGAACAAAGTATTCTCACCAGCTCAAATCCATCATAAAAGACCCCTATAGAACTTGATGAGCTATTAAGTATCTTTCTCCTCTCATAATCTATCTCCCCATAGATGGGGTCTGGATTTAATCCATTTTTTGCAGGATCGAGTACCCTGATACCTGCCAGCCTCTTTGCCAAAGAATCTACTATCTCTTTCCTTTTTTCCTCTTCAAGGGTAAAAGAAAGGACGTATGAAAAGATGTCCTCTCTGATATCGATACCTATTCCAGGTAATCTGTCTCTTATATTCGATGCAAGGATATCAAGATTCGGATTTTTTATAGATCCTTTGCCATATATGTGAACAAAAGATGGTATCCTATAGATTTCCATATAAGAAATTAGTAAGCGTTCACAGAACGCTGAAATTTGAAATTGGAAATTGGAAATTAGGTAATAGTTCAGCCATAATTTTAATCTTTAAAAAGCATAATACGTTACCAGTGATATTCCGTGTCTTTCCATGGTGAACTATTACGATAACACAAATTTCCAATTTCCAATTTCAAACCGTTTGAACAGCTTGAACGGTTTAAAGCTATCCTACTTGTATCCAGGAAGCTTATCTTTTATAACCGCGGCCCCCTTCTTTCCTGATAGGAGCATGGCACCAAAGGTAGGGCCCATCCTTGGCAGACCATAAAGGGTAGCAACCGACATTCCCATGACCACCAGGCCTGGATGTGCCTCTCCTGTGTATTCAACTACCAGATCTTCAGACCTCTCCACCCACATGGCTCCAAATCCCTTTGTCTTGATAAGTCCCCTTGCCTCCAAACTGGATACCACACAGGCATCATGTCCTGTTGCATCCACTACCATCTTTGATTCCATGGCTACAGGATCAACACAGGTTATTTCCCTTGGCAGGGCAGCTACCGGTGTCCAGTTTATCACTACCCCTGCTACCTTGTTCCCTTCTCTTAAAACTATGTCATCAAACTTTGTCATATTTACGATCATAACACCTGCATCACATGCAGCGGCGATCAGCTTAGAGAGATCGGAAGAGCACACGTCTGAACTCCAGTCACATTCCTTTATCTCGTATGCCGTCTTCTGCTGGAAAAAAAAAAAAAAATAATAACCCA
>CAJVYE010000238.1 GCA_913009285.1 uncultured Nitrospirota bacterium
TTTTTCAAGCAGAAGACGGCATACGAGATAAAGGAATGTGACTGGAGTTCAGACGTGTGCTCTTCCGATCTTAGGGAAGAAGGATAAGATAAAGACAGTGGTGGAGGCAGCAATAGGGAAGGGGATACCTATAAGGATTGGTGTAAATTCTGGGTCACTCGAAAAGGATCTGAAAAAAAAGTATAAAAGTTCCATACCAGAGGCAATGGTGGAGAGTGCTATGAGACATATCAGGATCCTGGAGGATATGGATTTTTATGATATAAAGATCTCCCTCAAGGGGTCTAATGTTATGGAAACTATTGAGGCATACAAGATCATTGCTGAAAAGGTAGATTATCCCCTCCATATTGGTATTACTGAGGCAGGGACACTATTTACCGGGACTATCAAGTCTTCTCTCGGACTTGGCATACTTCTTTATGAAGGGATCGGTGATACATTGAGAGTCTCTCTTTCCAGCGATCCTGTAAATGAGATCAGGGTAGGGTTTGAGATACTAAAGGGATTGAATCTCCGTCAACGAGGAGTAAATATAATCTCATGTCCTACATGCAGCAGACAGGAGATAGATGTAATACAGTTAGCAGGAGACCTCGAAAAAAGGTTATTACATATAACTGAACCCTTGAGCATAGCTGTAATGGGATGTGTAGTAAATGGTCCTGGAGAGGCTAAGAATGCCGATATAGGGATTACTGGAGGGAAAGGGATAACCACACTCTACAAAAGGGGAAAGAAAATAAAAAAGATAAAGGAAGATAAGGTGCTTGAGATCCTTGTTGACGAGGTGGAGAGTATGATAAAGTAAGCTAAAGTTATAGTGAAATTAATAATGACTCCACTGAAAAAACCTCAAAAACAAGGTAGCCGCAACCTTTAGGTTGCATAAGTTGCTGATTTATAGCAAAACTTCTTCGCAGGCTAAAGCCTGCGGCTACCAATTTCGGGGTTTTTACAGTAGAGTCAATAAATAAGTTGACATAAATTTAGAGAAAAATTCCCTCTCCTCTTGGGGAGAGGGTTAGGGTGAGGGGTAAATGAGATATTCAAAGCTATTGATTCCAACCTTAAAAGAGATGCCTGCCGAGGCAGAGGTAATAAGCCATACACTTATGCTCCGTGCCGGGATGATAAGGAAGTTGGCGGCCGGGATATATTCCCTCCTTCCTCTCGGATTATCTGTAACAAAAAAGGTGGAGGATATTATACGTGAGGAAATGAATAGGGCAGGCGCACAGGAGGTTCTTCTCCCGGCTGTCCAGCCTGCTAAGCTGTGGAAGGAGAGCGGACGATGGGAAGAATATGGTAAAGAGCTCCTCCGGTTCAAGGATAGGCATGAAAGGGATTTCTGTTTTGGTCCAACTCACGAAGAGGTAATCACAGACCTTATAAGTAAAGAGGTCAGGTCATATCGCCAGCTTCCTTTGAACCTCTACCAGATACAGACAAAGTTCAGAGATGAGATACGTCCCCGTTTTGGTGTCATGAGGGGGAGGGAATTTATAATGAAGGATGCCTACAGCTTTGATTGTGATGAAAAAGGGGCTGAGAAGAGTTACAAAAAGATGTATGATGCCTATTGCAGGATATTTGAGAGATGTGGTCTTAAGTTTAAGGCAGTGGAGGCAGAGACCGGAGTGATAGGGGGAAGTTTTTCACATGAGTTCATGGTACTGGCAGACTCTGGGGAGGAAGGAATAATATTCTGTAATAGTTGTAATTATGCTGTAAATATAGATAGGGCAGAGATAAGGATCGAGGAGAAGAGGGATGAAGGAAAAAACAAAGAGGAGATGAAAGAGATCAAGAAGGTCAGCACCCCCGGTATGAAGACAGTGGAGGAAGTCAGCAAATATCTAAAGGTAAGACCACAAGACCTTGTTAAGACCCTCATCTTTGAGACAGAGAATGGTATAATTGCAGCCCTGGTACGAGGTGATCATCAGATTAATGAGACAAAACTGAAGAATTTTTTAGATTGCACCATACTGGTACTTGCGGGGGATGAGACAGTAAGAGAGGTCACGGGTGCACCATCTGGCTTTGCAGGCCCTATTGATCTAAACATTAGTATATTTGCAGATCATGGTGTTAAGGGGATGCATAACTTTATTACCGGCGCTAATGAAACAGATGCACACAATATTAATGTAAATATCGGGAGGGATTTTGAGATAAATGGATACGGCGATATAAGGAATGTGAAAGAGGATGATAAATGTCCCCGATGTGGTAAAGACATAAATATCAGACGGGGGGTAGAGGTAGGACATATATTTAAATTAGGGACAAAATACAGTCAGATGTTCAGGGCCACTTACCTTGATTCCACAGGGGAGGAGAGATTTATAATTATGGGCTGTTACGGGATTGGCGTGGGGAGGACAATAGCTGCTGCAATAGAACAGAACCATGATGAAAATGGAATAATCTGGCCAATGTCAATAGCGCCATTTCAGGTATTGATATTACCACTTAATACAAATGATACCACGGTTATGGAGACATCTGAAAATATATATAATTCTTTAATTGATAATAATATGGATGTAGTGATAGATGACAGGGATGAGAGACCAGGGGTAAAATTTAAGGATGCTGATCTCATAGGCATCCCTCTTCAGATAATAATAGGTTTAAGAAACCTCAAAGAGGGTAATATAGAAATAAAGATCCGTAGGAATGGAGAGGAGATCGGAAGAGCACACGTCTGAACTCCAGTCACATTCCTTTATCTCGTATGCCGTCTTCTGCTTGAAAAAAAAAAAAAAAACAAATACTGAAAAAAACGCAAAAGCTAAAACATGAACAACACACAA
>CAJVYE010000239.1 GCA_913009285.1 uncultured Nitrospirota bacterium
CTCATCTCGTGACTCCTTCTCTGCCCTCTTTCCCTCCCCTACGCTCTTCCTATCTTTCTTTGTTTTTTTAATGATCCGGCGACCACCGAGATCTACACTCTTTCCCTACACGACGCTCTTCCGATCTATCCGGATACCTCTATACCAGACCCTAAGTGAACGGCCCTGACCTGATGGGTGACCTTCTCCCTCCCAAATTTGGTAATAGTATCTAACAACCCAAGCCCTTTGATCCTAACGATATCTGATTCAATATGGTATGGATCTATAATCTCCCTTCCGAGCATCTGGTATCCACCGCATATCCCTATTACTACTCCTCCCCTCTCTATCGATCTCCTGATGGCAACAGATAATCCATTTGACATTATATATCTAAGGTCTGATATAGTATTTTTTGAACCTGGAATGATTACCACATCTGTATCTACCATCTCCCTGGCACTACTTATATAGTGAAGTTCTACATCTGGTTCTATTTTCAAGGGATCAAAATCTGTGAAGTTTGAGATATGTGGCAGTCTTATAATACCTATCCTTATCTTATCTCCTCCCTGCCTGTTTGGCAGATACGCACCATTGCTCTTCAGGCACACAGAGTCCTCTGCCATTATCCTTATATCATCACAATAGGGGATTACACCTATGATCTTCACCCCTGTTTCCTCCTCTATAAATTCCAGGCCAGGCCTCAGGATATCTTTATCCCCCCGGAATTTATTTATGATAAGACCCTTTATCCTTGCACGCTCATCTTCATCAAGAAGATCGAGTGTCCCTTTAAGCCATGCAAATACCCCTCCCCTATCGATATCTCCAATGAGGAAAACCGGGGCATCAACCATCTCTGCAATCCTCATATTAACAATATCTCTGTTCTTTATATTTATCTCTGCTGGACTGCCAGCGCCCTCGATAACCACGATCTCATATCGTGATCTCAGATAGTTCATGGAATCCTCGATCACCCCTATCAGATCACTCTTATATTCCATATACCCCTCTGCAGACATATTCCCGATTACCCTGCCCCTAACTATGACCTGTGAGCCGATATTGCTGGTCGGTTTCAGGAGAACCGGGTTCATAACTACCTCAGGGTCTATCCTACATGCCCCTGCCTGGACAACCTGGGCCCTCCCCATCTCCCCACCATCTACTGTTACAAAGGAGTTTAGTGCCATATTCTGTGACTTAAAAGGGGCAACTTTGTATCCATCCTGAACAAATATCCTGCAAAGGGCAGTAACAATAAGACTCTTTCCCACATCTGAACCTGTTCCCTGTATCATAAGTGTTCTAGCAGTCATCCCCAGAATATCCCCTCCAATTCGAAAATCGAAAATTTTAAAAGTGTCCTGGCTGTCATTCCTCAGATATCTCCTTCAGGGCCTCTAATAATCTTAGGTTCTCGTTTCGCCTCCTCACAGCACAACGAAAATAGCGGTTATTTAAGCCAGGCATAGTGCTCAGATCCCTTACAAGAATATATCTCTGTACCAGCATATCCCTGAGATCTGTAGATGTAAATCGAGGATCTGTGATACGGATAAATAGAAAATTTGCCTCAGACGGTAAGGGATCGATACCCTTTATCTCACTAAGTCCTTTTATCAAAAATTCCTTCTCCTCCTTAACTACACTCTTTGTATATTCAATATAGTTAGTATCGTTTAACACATCTTTTCCTACAGCCTCTGCAAATGAGTTGACACTCCACATGGGCTGGAGATCCCTGAGCCTTCTGATCAACCCCTCCTGACCCACAGCATATCCCAATCGAAGGCCGGGTATGGCAAAGGATTTTGTCAGAGATCTTATAACCAGGAGATTTTTTGTTACTAAGGCATCCTTTATAAATGTAAGATCATCAGAGTTATCAACAAACTCAATGAATGCCTCATCCAGAACAACAAAGACCCCTTCCCTCTCACAGGAATCGATTATCCCTTCAAGCTCTTTTCTATACATAATCATACCAGTGGGATTGTTAGGATTACCGAGATATACCATATCTATATCTCTTAGATTATCAATGATTGATTCTGGAGATATCCTGAAATTGTTATTATCTTCTGACTTAAGATATACAACCTTGCTACCACTCAACCTTGCTCCTCTTTCATACTCACTAAAGCAAGGTATAGGGATTAGCGTCCTCTTCGGCAGTATAACCATGGAGACAAGAAAGATGAGGTCGCTTGAGCCATTTCCCACCATTATTGACTCTATATCTACAGAGAGGTATCGAGCTAATCTCTCTCTCAATGCCGTGTAGTCAGGATCTGGATAGTGAAGAATATTCTCGATAGTCATAGATATGATATCCTTCACAGCTGCTGGCAGACCAACAGGATTGATACTTGCACTGAAGTCTATTATCTTCTCAACATCAAGACCGTACCTCTTAGCAAACCTCCAAATATCCCCACCATGTACATCTATAATCATTGTTTTATCTTAATTTATAAGAAGTAGAAGTCGAAATTTCACCACAGATCTCTGTGGTGAAATTCTTTAATTGTCCGATCATTTTAACTTTGCAGGTATCCTGATTAAAAAGGAGGAGATCGAGCACAAAACTAGTGCAACACGATCTTTTTTAACGAGTTAAGCTATTCCTAGGTACAATTTTCACGGGAAACGAGGTTTGTTATTGGAGCCAATTGCAAAACTCCAATTCGAGCTGCAAAGCGAGTTTCGCAACAGCGGTTCTCGCTTAAATTAAAATCAAGATCGGAAGAGCACACGTCTGAACTCCAGTCACATTCCTTTATCTCGTATGCCGTCTTCTGCTTGAAAA
>CAJVYE010000240.1 GCA_913009285.1 uncultured Nitrospirota bacterium
GGCGAGAATTGTAGCATTCCATTTCGACATATTTTCTATTTTCTTGATACCAATGGTGGGAAAGTAAAAACGGGTATCTTGATTTTGCCAGTTTACCTTGACGACAACCCCTTTTTTTTTTGCCAGTTTACATCCCCTATTTATCGTCTCATCCGTTCCTTCGATAGCCTCGACAGCTATTACTGCCTTGTCCTTCACCACAATGGTCTGTCCTATATTGAGAGCGGCTATCTCCTTTGCCATCCTGAATCCATATTCTATATCTCTCCATTCACTATCTGTTGGAGACCTCTCTGTTAACTCTCCTTTACCTGGAAATAGCTCATCAAGAAATAGATTCTGATCAAGAACCTTAATTCCTTCCTTCTCTATCTCATTAGTAACAGCTAGCATAAGGGAGTTATCATCCTTCTGTCTGAGTTTATTAAGGAGCTTTAATGCTCTAAAATCGAACTTCTTCTTCTGAAAGATGAGACTCTTGTCAATCTTACCTATCAGTACTACCTCCTTTACCCCGTCCGCCTTAAGGGTCTTCAATATTTTATTCACCTCTCCTATACCGAGATAGTAAACTTTTTTAGATGAAGATTTAGTGCTGCTGCAGATTCTTTTGAAAAGGCAATAGAGATGACCTCGATCCCATTTGCTTTTGCGCCATTAGCGAGGATTACAGGAAGATCTCCTGTCCCTGTTATCAATCCCAATCGTTTAATACCTTTTTGAGCAGATCCTACTACCTTACTATTAGTGAGCATGGCTTAATAAAGTAGTGCCTAAAGTGCCTAAAATGTCTAAAGTGAACTAAGGTTTTGGATAATAAAGAACTTTTCAATAACTTTAGCTCACTTTAGGCGCTTTAGACATTTTAGGCACTTTAATTCACTCCTCTAAAATCTGCTATTTCCTTTAAATTTCTCGACGACCTCTAAAGCGACACTTAAGGACATCAGCTCTTTATCTATTGGTATAGATCGCGGTGTACCATTTGTTGAACAATCTATGAAATGCAAGATCTCCAATTTTAACGGATTATCACGATGCACAAATATCCTTTCTATGAAAGACTCCTGCTTATAGCGGAGTTCCTCCTTTGTAAGTCTGTGTTCTGATGATGCCTGCCTGTGGATGTGTATATCCTGATCAGTATAATCAAGGAATACATATGCATCTTTCTGTGTTATTGCCATTGTCCTTATCTTATTTTGAGTTACCCGACTTGCCACTATATTGGCGATGCAACGGTCTTTGAAGCAAATTTGGACATTTGCTAAGTCATCTTTATCAGAGAATACTGAACTTCCCATTACATTTATGGTATCTACCTCTGAGTTGACAAGATTCAGTATTATATCTATATCATGTATCATCAGATCCATAACTACCCCATCATCCTGAATCCTGGAATCAAACGGACCCATCCGCCTGCTTTCAATTAAAATAGGATCTTTCACTATCTTTTTTAACTCCTGAACAGCACCGTTAAACCTCTCTACATGGCCTACATGAAGCGTAAGACCTTTATCATCAGCAATCCTGAACAGAACCTTTGCATTATCCATATTATCGGAGATAGGCTTTTCTAAAAGGACATTTACACCTGCCTCTAAAAAATCTCGAGCGATTTTGTAATGAAGAGATGTAGGAACACAGATGCTTACAATATCTACTTTATTGAATAGCTGATAATAATCCGTATAGGATAATGTATTGTATCTTTCAGCTATATCATTCCCTTTTTTACTATCTATATCAACAATCCCCACAAGGTCGGTATTAAATAGTTCAGAGTAGACTCTCACATGATATCTTCCCATGCGTCCCACTCCTATAACACCTGCTCTGACTTTATTCATTTTATCGTTCATTTGCATAATCCTCTTTTAGAATTTTCTATGAACTCTACAATATTTCTGATTTCATTATGCATCTTAATTTCCTTCTTTATCCTTTCAAGTGCCTGAGTGGTATTAAGTTTTGAATGAAACAGAAGTTTAAATGCCTGCTTTATATCATCCCTGATATTAGGAGTTATGTTATTCCGTCTTAACCCTACAACGTTTAGTCCTCGTATCTTTGCAGGATTTCCCTCTACTAATGAATAGGGGAGGATATCCTTTGGTATGCGTGATAAACCGCTGATCATAGATAACCTCCCTATACGGACAAATTGATGTATTCCCACATATCCAGATATCACAACCTTATCTTCAATAACGATATATCCTGGCACACCAGTATAATTTGTAATTACTACTTCGTTCCCTACCTGACAGTCATGTGCTATGTGTGTATATGCCATTAGGTAGCAATTATTTCCAATAACGGTTGCCCTTTCCTCCTTACATGAGCGGTTAATAGTGACATATTCCCTGATGACATTATTATCACCTATCTTTACAAAGGACCTCTGCCCCTGGTATTCAACGATCTGGGGGTCTCCCCCCAGCACCGACCCATGCCCTATCTGACAATTCTTTCCGATCTCTGTCCAGCCCTCTATACAGACATTTGAAGATATCTTTGTTCCATCACCGATCTTTACATTAGAACCGATAACAGAGAATGGACCGATAACAACATCATTTCCAATCTCAGCATTGTCATGAACTATCGACTTTTCATGCACACAGTATGCCTGAGGCATGGTCTTTATAACCCTAGATCGGAAGAGCACACGTCTGAACTCCAGTCACATTCCTTTATCTCGTATGCCGTCTTCTGCTTGAAAAAAAAAAACACATAACATTCATTTGCGCGCTAGCTCTTCTTCTTTTTAACCACTCAGCTACATTCTTCTCTC
>CAJVYE010000241.1 GCA_913009285.1 uncultured Nitrospirota bacterium
GATTGTGTGGACAATGTAAAGGAGGGTATGTATTATTTTTTGTTTTTGTTTTGTTTTGTTTTGTTTTTAATGATACGGCGACCGCCGAGTTCTACACTCTTTCCCTACACGTCGCTCTTCCGATCTAGTCAAAACCGATGTATGTCTTATAGAATCCTCGAAGAATATCGCCAGATCGGTTGTACCTCCACCTACATCGATTACTGCTACACCCAATTCCTTCTCTTCCGGAGAGAGTACAGCCTCACCAGATGCCAGTTGTTCAATTACGATATCCTCAACCTTTATACCTGCCTTGTTCACACTCTTAACAATATTCTGTGCCGATGTTACCGCCCCTGTAACTATATGTACCTTTGCCTCTAATCTGACACCTGACATGCCTATTGGGGTCTTTATGCCATCCTGGCTATCAATTATATACTCCTGTGGCAGAATGTGAATTACCTCCCGATCAAGGGGTATCGCTACAGCCCTGGCAGCATCTATCACCCTATCTATATCTGGCTTGGTCACTTCCCTATTCTTTAAAGCAATTATCCCGTGACTGTTAAAGCTTTTGATATGTCCACCTGCTATGCCTACATAGACAGAGTCAATCTCTGTACCGGCCATAAGCTCTGCTTCCTCTACAGCACTCTTAATCGATTCTACTGTAGTCTCGATATTTATTACCACACCTTTGCGTAGCCCTCTGGAAGGACTCGTCCCGATCCCTATGATATCAATCCCATTTTCTTCGTTAACTTCCCCTATGATACAACATATCTTGGTGGTACCTATATCGAGTCCTACAATATGGCTATTCTTCTTATAAACCATCCATATCACCCCCTTTCTTTAAGTGAACTAAAGTTATTGAAATTTTTTTATTATCCATAATTTTAGATCACTTTAGGTACTTTAGTTCACTTTAGGCACTACTTAATTAACCACAACCTTGTCCTCGAAGGAAAGGTCAACATATCTTACCTCTCTCCCCTCTCCATCCAGAAAGCCGAGCACTGTATCGAGATAAGAAAACCTCTTTTCTATCTCTGTTTCGCCTACAAAATCATTATATACTGATACCCTTATCTCAATCCCTACAGAGGTAGGATCATCTACATCGTCTCCCTCTGTAAAGATGGTCACCCCCTTTCCTGGTGTTATATCTATCCCTTTTATCCCCTCATCCTTCAGAAATGTCGACCCCTGGACATGCCTCAACACATTAAGGCCTGTAGATAGTCCCTCTGATCTTATCCTATTTCCAGGAAGGGGAGATTTGATCCCTTTTACAGTAATAAGGGGAAGGAATGAATAGTCACCTTCTAGGACGTCACTTGTACCATTCTCAATCTTCTTAAGCACAATACCGTTGTCATCTATTAGATAGGTATCAGCGCCTCCTGAGAGTGAGGCAAAGGCAAATGGTACCCTCTCCTCAATCATAATCACTATACTGTTAGGAAGCTCCCTCTCCACCACTGCATCATTGATCCAATGGTTTCTCTTAAGACGAGTGTATACAGCTATGAGATCTATACTGAAGATGTTTTGGTGTATGATATTGCCTGCAAATCGCAATATTTCTTTATCCTTTAATGTCTTGTTCCCTTCTATCTTTACCTCTGATATCTCAAAATAAGGAGACGTAAGAAGATATCTATATCCCTTATAAACACAAGCTACAGATACTGTCAGGAGAAGGGAGATGGCAAAGGCCGTAAGTATTATCCCCAATACCTTTGATTTTCTTACATCATTCTCTCTGACCCTGGAGGACATTACCTTGATACCGGACACCCTAGGTTTTCCTCCTCTTATCCTTGCCCTATTTATAACTGCAACATTCATTCTGGTCCCTATATGGCGAATACAAGATTCGCCCCTACAATTAATTTAACGTCTCGGTTTTTCTATAATTATTCGTAACCTTTCACAGTTATCAGTTTACAGTTTTTTCAATTTCCTTTTACTTTCTGTTTTTATTAACTGTTAACTGTAAACCGCTGCACCTCCATTATCTTTACTCAACAGCTATTTCGAGCATCTTAATTACAAGATCCCTGAAACTTAGCCCCATCTCCTTTGCAGCCATCGGGAATAGGCTTGTCTCTGTCATTCCTGGAATGGTATTTACCTCGAGCACATAGGGTCTGCCATCGTTTCCCACTATAATATCTACCCTTGATACCCCCTTACAGTAGAGTGTATTATGGGCATTCAGTGCCATACTCTGACACCATAGATACTTCTCTTCTTCAAGTTTCGCAGGTACTATGTACTCTGTCATCCCCTTTGTATACTTGGACTGGTAATCATAAAATCCATTACCTGGATGTATCTCTACAATCGGGAGGGGCTGGTCACCCAGTATCCCAACAGCTATCAGAATCCCGTCGATATACTTCTCGATAAATATCTCATCCTCATATTCGAAGGCGTTCCTTATGGCACTATCTATATCTGCTTTATCTTTTACTATACTGATCCCGATGGTGGACCCCTGAGAAACAGGTTTTACAACAAAAGGTAGTTCAAGATGATATGAAAGGCCCTTCCTATTAAAGAACTCATCTCTCTTCACTACATAAAAATCTGGCGTCAGGATATCATGATATCTTAGGAGTTCCTTTGCAACAATCTTATTAAGGGAGAGAGCGCTCCCTAATATACCTGAACCAGTATATGGAATACCCATTAACTCCAAGATCGGAAGAGCACACGTCTGAACTCCAGTCACATTCCTTTATCTCGTATGCCGTCTTCTGCTTGAAAAAAAAAAAAAAAA